>NZ_JAGUQP010000012.1 GCF_018704065.1 Desulfovulcanus ferrireducens
AAAATTGTTCTTGAAAACAAAATAAACTAACCAATAAATTTTAACCATTAACTATTGACAAAAAACACAGTTGCTGAGTTAATTTGCGAGCGCATTTTCTTCAATGCTAACAAAGAGTTGGACACATCTAAGGCTTGCTTGCGGACTGTGCATAATGGGGTTAGTCACTAGAATGTTACTTCATGCCTTTTCTGTTGTTATGATGGGTTTCGAAAGTTCGATGGAACAACCTCCCTATGCACAGCACTTCCGCAATCTTCGCCAAGATGTGTTACCCAACCCGTTTGTAATGCATTTCAGAAAATGCTCTCTTCAATTGTGTAGTAATTTGAGGGTGTTAATCATGTCAGAAAGTTGAGTCAAAATGTCCAAACTTAAGTCCTGTTTTTTGGGAGATAATACCTTTAAGCTTGTAGCCGAATCTTTTTAGAAACCAAGATTTTCAATTAGCGGCTAAAATGGAGTTTAGCAGCAGAGTCTAAAAATTTTAGTTGCCTTAATTTCAAGATTAAATTTACATAATTTTTTTAAAAAATCAATATATAGTAAATAGTTGGTGGAACTTGCAGGTAATTGGGTGATGGGTGGGTAAGGTGAAGAGCTGTTATTGAGGGGACAGGAAATCTCCTATTTGCCTGTTTTTGATAAACAAAGTAAAAGTTATGTAATTGGTTGGTCTAAAGAGTCTTAAACTCAGGAACTCCTTGCTAAAAACAGATTTTTGGTAACAACCTCAGTTGCTGGAGTACTTTTAACTTAACACCTAACTTGAGCGATTTTTTTGCAGTTCAAACTTAGAGGTTGTCATTGCGAGGGCAGCGAAACTGGCCGTGTCAATCTATCCCACTGGGTGAAAATCGCTGGCTCAAAATCTACTTTATTCCAATATGCTTAATGTAAAACTCAATTAAAAATCGCTCAACTTAGATTAACAAAATGACTGCGGGCATGAAGATAGAAGAGCCTGGGATAAAAAAGAAGGAAGTCAGGCGTATTTTCTGGATGGTCTGGATACTGGCCGCGATGGGCATCTTGGCCGGTGCCGTGATTACCGGTGTCATCGGTTGGGAGTTGAAGAAACTCCGCCACGAGCGTTCCAAACTCCTTGTTCAGAATGCCCATCTTATTAAGATGGCAGAGACATTCGAACACTGGCTCTCAAAGGCAGATGACGATATCCAGGCTATTTTGGATCCCAAATCACCTACTGCGATTACAAGTTACTGGATAAACGAGTTTATAAGTGAGATCGATAAGCACCGAAACTGTCCTTTATCCTTAGAAACACCTGAACTGTTTGCTGAACTGGAAAGTAAGGTGTCTGACCTGGCCCAATTTCGCGGCCAGTGTATCTTCTGGCGAACGCAATATAATGCCGTAATGGATGATGTCCGTCAGGATCGAACACTTAAGCGGGCGCGTGGACTTATCAGTAGCTTCCTACATTCGATCGAAACCGCAGAGGCTGAAAATAATTCAAAAAAGGCTGTTTTGCTGCGCAAGTTTGAGGGTTCTCAAGGAAAAGAAGCCCTTTCGTTGCCCCGTCAGTTTATGTGTGAGGAAGTTATACAGCTTGAGCGTCATTTAGGGGCAGTAAAAAAAGAGTTGAATGAACTGGCCCTACTAATAGAACGTCTGGCCGGTGCCAGGGAGATAGAAGAGTTGGATAGCCTCAAAGATAAAAAAATTAAGCCCTGCTTAGAGCGGTTACGATACTCTATTAATGTTCTCTGGAATTCTACTGGGTTTTCGAGCATGCCAGGTTTTGAGGATATATCCAGACTGGAGAATATCATTTTTGGAGATGGGTACGTGTTCGATGAGGCCAAGCAAACTATAGTTCCGGGTAGCGGTGGGCTATATGCCTTGAAGCGCAGATTGATTCAACTGGAGCCGGAGAGAATGGCTTTAGTTATGGAGGCGTACGAGCGTTTTCAGGCTTTGCACAAGATTTGTGAACAATATAAGCTGGTCATTCGGAATAACGCCGATGCTTCAGCCAAACATATTGATAGACTTTTGGCCTCTACCTGGAACAGTTTTTTGATGATAGGGGTATTTTGTTGTGCAGGTTTTCTTTTTCTTGCTTGGAAGATTTCCACTGCCATCAAACTGGAAGCCGCAGCTAGAATAAAAGCTGAGAGTAGCAGTAAATACACTCAGGCTCTGCTTGATAATCTTCCCTTTGGCGTAGTTGTGATTGGGACTGATCGTAAGATTAGAGAGTTAAATAAGGCTGCCTTGCAAATGCTAGACTTTAAATCCCAAGAGCAGATTATTGGGCAGGATTGTGACCTTTTATGTCCGGTAAAAATGGATCAAGCCTGTCCCGTATTAAATCTGGGGCAAAAGGTAGAATCATTGGAAACAACAATCCGCAATGCTCAGGGAGAGAAGATACCTGTGTTAAAAACAGTGATCCCTATTCGTCTGTGGGGAGAAGCTGTACTTGTTGAGGCTTTTGTGGACATCTCTGCGCAAAAGAAGGCCATCGAAGCAGCAGAAGAGGCGGCGCGTGTGAAATCTGAGTTTCTAGCCAATATGAGTCATGAAATCCGGACACCTTTAAATGGGGTTATAGGCATGCTTGGTCTTCTCTTGGATACAAAACTCACCCCTGAGCAGCGGGATTTTGCCGAAACCGCCAGAAGATCAGGAAATGCCCTGCTTGGTATTATCAACGAAATACTTGATTTTTCAAAGATTGAGGCCGGGAAACTTGAACTGGAAGAGACCCCTTTTAATGTTCACCAGCTTGTGGAAGACGTGACCGAGATGTTTGCGGAAGCTGCTTATGCCAAAAAACTTGAACTGTCCTGCCTCATTTATTCGGATGTGCCGGATGTTTTGCAGGGAGATTCAGGCAGGCTGCGGCAGATATTGACCAACCTGCTAGGCAATGCAGTAAAGTTTACCGAAAGGGGAGAGGTTGTAGTTCGGGCGCGTAAAGCACAAGAGGATGTGGGCAGTGTTTTGATTCATTTTGAGGTTTCAGATACCGGGATTGGAATAAGTCCTGAGGTTCAGACAAAGCTGTTTGATCCATTCGTTCAGGCTGATTCTTCAACAACGCGTAAGTACGGAGGCACAGGGCTTGGCTTGGCTATTTGCAAACAACTGGCCGAGATAATGGGGGGCGAAATTGGAGTTCAAAGCGAGCCCGGCAAGGGCTCTACATTTTGGTTTACAGCCAGGCTAAAAAAGGTGGATGAAAGAGAAGCAGGAACGTTGCGGAGAAAAGACCTTCGTGGCCTTAAATTACTTATCGTTGACGACAATGAGACCAACCGAATTATTTTAGAACACTATGCTAGCAATTGGGGCATGAAGAGTGTTTCGGTCTCCTCTGGCCCGAGCGCCCTTACTGCCCTGGAAGAGGCTCAGGCCAGAAGAGAACCTTTTGATATAGCTATCTTAGACTTTATGATGCCGGAAATGGAGGGTATGGATCTGGGCAAAACTATCAAGGCAAGGCCAGAGCTGGCTGAAGTCCGTTTGATACTCCTCACCTCTTTTGCCAAGCGAGGTCAGGCCAATGAAGCCAGGGAAGCAGGATTTTCTGGTTATTTGACCAAGCCCGTTCGTCAGTCCCAGCTTTATGATTGTCTTGCCATTGTTATGGGCGAGATTCCTAACCAGGAATCAAAAGAACAAGAACAGGATAGTATTCAGAGTTCCCCCAGGGCCAGGTCCAAAGGGCGGATACTCCTTGTGGAAGACAATGTGGTCAATCAGAAGGTGGCAATGCTTATGCTGGAGAAAATGGGTTACCTTGTAGATGTGGCTGCTAATGGCAAAGAGGCAGTGGCTGCCGTTAAAAAGATACCTTATGATTTGATCTTTATGGATTGCCAGATGCCGGAGATGGACGGCTTTGAGGCTACAGCAGAGATCCGCAATCTGGAAGGAGAAGACAGGCATACACCGATTATAGCTATGACCGCCCATGCCATGGCCGGAGATCGGGAACGCTGTCTTGCTGCGGGGATGGATGATTACGTAACCAAACCGGTGAAAAAAGATGAGCTGGCTAAGGTTGTTGAGCGATGGATAGGGAGGCAGGAGGTAGGTTGAAAATGAAGAATGGCCAGAGATATTTGGCTTAGAAAGTTTATGGTTTAAATAGGTAAAAAGCTGGTAAGGGGGCTTAAATTGCCCCCCCCTTCTAATTAATTTAACTAATCTAATTGAGCCAGCAGGGTATTTTTGATATCTTCAATAGTGCCTTCACCATTTAATTCAATATATTTGAACCCGGCTTTTGGAGCTAAATCTTTGTAAAAGTAAGCTGCAGCCAGGGTGCCTGTCTCTGTATCATAATAGATGTCGTGTCTTTTGTTAATGGCTGCCTCATCCTGGTCATCAGAACGAGTTTTTAGTTCGCCGCCACAAACACGGCATTTATCTCCGTCAGGTTTGATGGCATCAATGTAGATGTTGTTGGGATGGTTGGGGTCATTTACACACAAACGCCGACCCATGATTCTGTTTTTGGCTACTTCTCTGGGCAAAAGAATTTCAATAACATAGTCCAGTTTCATTCCAGCCTCTTGCAGGGCTTCCCACAATTTTTTCGCCTGGACAATATTGCGGGGAAATCCGTCCAGCAGCCATCCATCTTGGCCTTTTTCCTTTAGAGTTTCCAGAACCATAGGGATAGTGATTTCATCAGGAACCAGGTCTCCTCGATCAATATACTCTTTGGCCTTTTTTCCTAGCTCTGTGCCCTGGCCAATGTGCTCTCTGAAAATTGCGCCGGATTCAATATGGGCCAGATTGTATTTCTTTTTAACCAAAGAGCCTTGTGTGCCCTTACCACTACCGTTTGGTCCAAAAATCAAAATATTCAATTGCCTGCCCTCCTTATGAAAAATTTCACAAACTATATCCCGGGCTTTGTTTTCTGTCAATGGTTGAGTCAGAATATTCACGGAAGTTTCAAATCTGACTTTGAAGCAAGCAGTGAACAATGGGCGTATCAGGATTAAATGAAAGAGCAATGTTTTTAATATCAATATGTTATGGATAGCCATAATTTTGCCGTGCAGGATATTTGACTTGGCAATGCTCAAAGGTTCGGTTAATAAAGGAAGATATGATGTTTTTGAGTTTTGTTTAATTTGTCTAATTGGTTAGATTGATTATAAAATTTAGGTAGCAGGCAGGTAATTATGAAAACAAAGTTTATTTTTGTCACTGGTGGTGTTTTGTCTTCTTTAGGTAAAGGCTTGGCTGCAGCGTCTCTGGGCGCTTTGCTGAAAGCCAGAGGTCTTAAAGTAACCATCCAGAAATTAGATCCTTATATCAATGTTGACCCCGGGACCATGAATCCGTTTCAGCATGGCGAAGTCTATGTTACTGATGACGGAGCAGAGACTGATTTGGATCTCGGTCATTATGAGCGTTATCTTGATCAGCCTTTTAGTCAGATAAATAATTTTACTTCCGGGAGTATCTATTATTCGGTCATTACTAAAGAAAGGCGCGGTGATTACCTTGGAGGAACAGTTCAGGTAATTCCCCATATTACAGACGAGATCAAGAGTGCCATTTTGAGTGTGGCCCAAAATGATGAGGACGTGGCCATAATTGAGATTGGCGGAACAGTTGGTGATATTGAGGGGCAACCATTTTTAGAAGCCATCAGGCAGCTAAGAAATGAACTTGGAAAAGAGAATGTTTTATATATCCACTTGACCTTGGTGCCTTATATTCGGGCAGCTGGCGAGCTTAAGACTAAACCCACCCAGCACAGTGTCAAGGAACTTAGAAGTATTGGTATCCAGCCGGATATTATTCTTTGCCGGTCTGAAGTGGATTTAACTGACGAGATCAAGGCCAAGATCGCCCTGTTTTGCAATGTTGACCAAGATGCAGTGTTTACGGCCATAGATGTTGAAAATATTTACGAGGTTCCCCTGGCATTATATGAAGAGGGCATTGATCAGAAAGTAGCTATTCTCCTGCGTTTGCCCGCTAAAAATCCCAACCTGCAGAAGTGGAAAGAGTTGGTGTATAAGATCCGTCATCCCAAGGGCAGAGTGTGCATTGGAATAGTCGGCAAATATGTGGACTTGAAAGAGTCATACAAAAGCTTACATGAAGCCTTGGTTCACGCCGGTGTGGCAAATGATCAGGCTGTGGATCTTAAGTATATAAATGCTGAAGAACTTACCTCTGAAAATGTTACCGAAAGACTTAACGATGTAGACGGTATATTGGTGCCCGGAGGTTTTGGCTCAAGAGGGGTAGAAGGAAAAATTTTGGCCATCAAATACGCTCGTGAAAACAAAATTCCTTTTTTCGGCATTTGTCTGGGTATGCAATGCGCAGTTATTGAGTTTGCTCGCAATGTATTAGGTCTTGAAGGGGCCAATTCTGAAGAGTTTGATGCAACTACCCCCTATCCGGTCATCTACTTAATGAAGGAATGGTATGATTTTCGGAATAAAACAGTTCAGAAAAGGCAGGCAGACAGTGAAAAGGGAGGAACCATGCGTCTTGGTGCCTACCCTTGCGTGTTAAAGCCAGGGACCAAGGCCTTCGAAGCCTATCAAGTACCTGAAATCATGGAAAGGCATCGACATCGCTATGAATTTAATAAAGAGTTTGCTCAGGAGTTTGAGCAGGGAGGGATGATTATCAGTGGTCTCTCTCCAGATGAGACCCTGGTGGAGATCGTGGAGATTCCTGACCATCCTTGGTTTGTGGGCTGTCAATTTCATCCGGAATTTAAATCCAATCCCATGCATGCCCATCCTCTATTCCGGGAATTTATCCACGCTGCATTGCTGAAAAGGAGTGCAAAGACTCAATAAACTCAAGGGCAGGCATCGCGCCATCGGTGGGAGCTGCCCTTATAAGACAAACCCAATGAACTCAATAAACTCGAATCTATTTGAAAATAGCCGGCAGTCGCTGTTTTTCATAGCCGGTCCCTGTGTTCTTGAGAGTCTAGACTTGGCTCTTAAGGTTGGTCTGAGGTTGGCTAGGATAGCGCAGAAGTTGGGCGTAACTGTGGTCTTTAAAAGTTCTTTTGATAAGGCGAACCGGACATCCATCAAGAGTTTCAGAGGCCCGGGGCTAGAGACAGGTCTTGACTGGCTTATGAAAATAAAAGGTGAAACAGGTCTGCCCATACTTACAGATATCCATACTCCTAATCAGGCTGAACCGGTGGCAGAAGTAGCGGATGTCATTCAAATACCAGCTTTTTTATGTCGGCAAACCGATCTTCTTGTGGCCGCAGCCCGTACGGGCAGGATTGTTAATGTAAAAAAAGGTCAGTTTGTCGCCCCATGGGATATGGAGCAGGTAGTCGAGAAAATAAAACAGAGTGGTAATGATAAAATCTGGCTTACAGAAAGGGGCTCCAGTTTCGGGTATAATAATCTTGTAGTTGATTTTCGGTCTTTGCCCATAATGCAACAATTTGGCTTCCCGGTAATTTTTGATGCAACCCACTCGGTTCAGCTTCCCGGGGGCAAAGGTAGTTGTTCCGGAGGGCAACGAGAATTTGTCCCTGCTCTGGCCCGGGCTGCTGTTGCTGCCGGGTGCAATGGAGTGTTTATGGAAGTACATCCTGACCCAGACCATGCACTGTGTGATGGTCCAAATTCTTGGTCGTTAGATAATACCTTGTTTTTATTTAAAAAATTGCTCAGCCTTTGGAGGGTCTGTTATGCTGGCTGAAGCTTTGGCCAGAGAGGTAAAACTTCTCGTTCTGGATGTGGACGGCGTATTAACTGATGGCGGACTCTACTATGACATGCACGGTCAGGTGATGAAGCGGTTTAATGTCCAAGATGGCCTGGGTATTAAGTTGGCTCAGGCTGCGGGCCTGGAGATAGCCGTGATATCCGGTCTGGATTCTCCTATTGTAGAGCACAGGGTCAAAGAACTAGGCATCCTTGATTATTATCCTGGCTTTCAGGATAAGTTGCCTAAATTGGAGGAGCTAAAGCTTAAAAAGGGAATTGAGTATAGCCAGATGGCCTTTCTTGGCGATGACTGGGTGGATGCCAGGCCCATGCAAATGGTTGGTTTGCCAATGGCTGTGGATAATGCCAGACCGGAAATCAAGGCCTTGGCCAAATGGATAAGTACTGCCACAGGGGGTTATGGAGCCGTGCGTGAAGCCATTGATTTTTTGCTCACCTGTCAGGGCAAGAAGGATGATTTGTGGAAGAATTGGACTTTATAGATGCTTAAAAAGATAATCCCCTTTTTTTTTATAGGCTTTTTCATGGTGTTTTTTATCTGGCGCTGGCCGTTTAGCTTTACGCCCGATAGACTAAAAAAAATTGATCTGGCAGTTGACCTTTCGCTGCAAGGCATTGCCCTCAAGCAGGGAAGAGATGGGCATATCACTTGGGAATTAATGGCCAAAAAAGGAACTTACAGTGAAGAGACTAAAGAATTTTTTTTAGACGAACCAAAAATAACCTATTACTTTGGCCAGGATAGGAAAAAGTTGAATGTTTTGGCACCGCAGGGCAAGGTTAATCAGCAGAAAGATCAAGCTGAACTCTGGCCACAAGTTACAGCTTTTTATCAGGATTTGAGGGTGAAGGCTGAAAGGGTCGAGTATCGGGGGAGGTCTAGGAAAATATTTTTGCAAGGAAAAGTTGAGTTAGTTAAAAGAGATATGCGCATTAGCGCCGAGAGTGCAGTTATTGATCTGGATAAGGAGACCATTGAAGCTACCGGTGGAGTGAAGACAGTCGTTTTCAGGCAAGAGGCAAAAACAGAGGAGATTATGAGAAGATGAAAAAACAATTTATTTGCCTTGTATATATTTTTCTTTGTCTAAGCTCTGTATTATGGGCGAAGGAAATAAAAAAAGAGACGTCCACTAAAATTACCTCAGATAAAATGATTTATCAGAGTAAGACAAACAAGGTGATCTTTGAAGGCGATGTCTATGTCTGGCGGCCAGATTTTGAACTTTGGTCAGATAAACTTTTTGTGTATTTCAAGGCAAAAAAAGAGTCAGGGGAGAAGGTGAAAGGCCCAAGTCAGGAACTATTTGGGCAGGATTCTGGTGATATTGACAAGATTGTGGCCGAAGGTCGAGTACGTTTTATACGCCAGGGAAAAAAGGGAGAATGTGCCAGAATTACTTATGACCCAAACACAGAAAAGATAAAAATGGAAGGGAATCCAAAACTTATGGAAGGTAAGAACGAAATTAGTGGCCAAATTATCGTTTTGAACCTTCAAGATAACACCTCTGAAGTCATAGGTAGCTCCAAGCAGAGAGTTCAGGCCATATTTTTTACTCCCCCTGAGAAAGATGGGAGCCATTGATGTCTGGTGAACTGAAAGCTCTGGATTTGCATAAGCAGTACGGCATGCGAGAAGTTGTGCGGGGTATTTCTTTGAGCCTGAAGCAAGGAGAGGTGGTAGGACTCTTGGGGCCTAATGGAGCCGGCAAGACCACAACCTTTTATATGTTGGTCGGTATAATCGCCCCGACCAAGGGGCAGGTATTTGTGGACGACAAGGAAGTAACCAATTTGTCTCTGCCAAAAAGAGCAAAACTTGGTCTTAGCTACTTGCCTCAGGAAAGTTCAGTATTTAAAAAATTAACTGTGTTGGAAAATTTGAAACTTATTTTGGAATATACTCAACTAAGCGCTAGGGAGCAGGAACAAAAGGCCCGGCAACTGATGGAAGAGTTGGGTATTCAGAAGCTTGCAAGTCAAAAGGCCTCTTTTTTATCCGGTGGTGAGAGAAGAAGATTGGAGATAGCCCGGGCCCTGATCCAGGATCCTAAGTTTATGCTTCTTGATGAACCATTTGCAGGCATAGATCCCATAGCTGTTGATGACATCCAGAAAATAATTTTGCGTTTGAAAAAAAAGAACATTGGAGTACTTATTTCAGACCACAATGTGCGTGAGACCTTGCGTATTTGTGATCGGGCTTACTTAGTCTATGACGGGCAGGTAATTTTGAATGGAACCCCAGAGGAAATTATTGCTGATTCAAAGGCCCGAAGAGTCTATCTAGGAGAATCTTTTTGCCTGTAGGTTTTAAGTTGACTTTTTGTCATTTACACTAACTATTATCTTGGGTAGATTAACAGAAAGTAAACAATTCGTAGTTTGCGTATGAAATTTTGAATTTGAAAACGAGTATTACACTGCTATTCACTTAAACAAACAAATAATATTATCCATCGGTTACGCACGAGATTATGGCACTTGAGTTAAGACAGCAACTAAAGCTCTCTCAGCAGCTAGTCATGACACCGCAATTGCAGCAAGCAATTAAATTGTTGCAATTGTCCAGGGTGGAGCTTGTCGAGGTAGTTCAGAAGGAGCTATTGGAGAATCCCATGTTGGAAGAGGCAAATCATGAGGTTGCCTTGGAAGATGACAGTGAACTTTTAAAAAAGAACGACCAGCTGTCTGAACTCAATGTGGAAGAAAAGGAGTTGGTTAAAAACGCTGATTGGGAAGACTATCTAGGTCAATTTTCCAGCGCTTCCAAACAGGCTCTGGCTAGGGAAGTAGAGGTTCCAGAAGAAGTCCAGTCTCTTGAAGCAAGATATGCTACCAAGCCATCTCTGGAAGGTCACTTACTCTGGCAATTACACTTGTCTGACTTTACCGAAAAGGAAATGGAAATCGGGGAAGAAATAATTGGTAATCTTGATTCCAGGGGGTATCTGGCGGCTTCTGTTGAAGAAATAGCAGAGACACTAGGTGTGCAGATAAAACAGGTAGAAGAGGTGCTGAGACGTATTCAACAATTTGATCCTGTTGGAGTAGCAGCAAGAAGTCCACAGGAATGCCTGCTGGTGCAGTTGGAAGCGTATGGTGAAACAGATCCAATATTAGTTAGTTTGGTTAAAGATCATCTGGAAGACATTGAAAAGAGAAGGTTCGCTCCTTTACTGAAGAAATTTAAGATCAGTAAAGAGTTGATGAAGGAATACCTGGACTTGTTACAACGTTTGGATCCATATCCTGGATCGAGTTATGGTGGAGAAGATGTAGTTTATATTAGTCCGGATGTATTTGTATATAAGTATGAAGATGATTTTGTAATTGTTTTAAACGACGAAGGTCTGCCTAAACTACAGTTGAGCCCCTACTATACTGGAGATTTAAATTTAAGTCGCGGTAGGAAAAAGAGCAATATAAGCGCTGATGAAGAATATATGCAGGAAAAGATGCGTTCTGCCATGTGGTTGATGAAGAGTTTGCATCAAAGACAAAGTACCTTGTATAAGGTTATGGAGAGCATTGTCCGCTTTCAGCGTGATTTTTTTGAGCACGGAGTGAGTAAATTAAAGCCCCTTATTTTAAGAGATGTGGCTGAAGATATTAATATGCATGAATCTACAGTAAGCAGGATTACTACGAATAAGTATGTAGCTACTCCGCATGGTATTTTTGAACTAAAATTTTTCTTTAATAGTGGATTGTCCACAGATGATGGCAGTCAGGTAGGGTCTGAGAGTATAAAAGCAGCGATTAAGAAGATAATTGAGTCCGAAGATTCTAAAAAGCCTTTGAGCGATGAAGCTATTGCCAAAAAATTAAAAGAGGAGATTGATGTCAATATTGCCCGTCGGACAGTGGCCAAATATAGGGCAGCTTTAAATATCCCTTCTTCTTCGAGGCGGAAGAAAATTTTTTAGTAAGTGATGTAGTGTTTATAATACGTGCTTTATGGAATTTGTAGTTGATAGTCTTTATTGATGTGTCTACGAAAAAAAATTATTTTTATAATTTGATTGGACCCCGCCATAGCGGGATAAAAAACCCAATAAACACCAAAAGGGGGGCTATTTATGAAGATTAAGTTTAATTTCAAAAATTTTGAACCTTCTGAACATTTAAAAAAATATGCCCGGACAAGATTGGAAAAGATATCTAAATATATAATTGATAGTGAAAATGCGGAATTGCAAGTCAATCTGGAAGTGGAAAAGTTCAGGCATATTGCGGAAGTAATTTTGACTGGAAAAAATTTACACATCTCCGCTAATGAAGAAAGCGAAGATATGTATTCAAGTATAGATTTAATAGTAGATAAAGTTGAAGCTCAGGTCAAAAAAATTAGGGACAAAGAAAAGGACAGACATAAAAAGAAAAAAGGAAAGTCTGTCCGTATGGATGTCATTAGTTTCAGCCAGAGTGAATCCGGTCAAAAAGAACCTGTTATTGTTCAGACAGATCAGTACGAGCCAAAACCAATGTCAGTTGAAGAAGCAGCAATGCAACTGGATACTTTAAACTATGATTTTTTAGTTTTTCTTAATGCAGACACAGAAAGAGTAAATGTTATTTATAGACGGAAAAATGGTGATTTTGGCCTAATTGATCCAGGGATTTAAAGAAATGAAGTTAGTTCATTACTTAGATGAGGACTTAATCATTCCAAGCCTTACAGCCAGGACTAAATCTGAGGTCCTGGCTGAACTTATATCTCCATTGGCGGCCAAATTTACTTTTATTGATAAAGCTCATGTACATGAAGTCTTACTTGACCGAGAGAAATTGGGCACCACGGGGATAGGAGACGGGGTTGCTATTCCCCACGGCAAACTGGAAGATCTCGAGGATGTACTTTTGGTTGCCGGTCGAAGTCTTGAAGGGGTTGACTTTGATGCCCTAGACCATAAACCAGTACATATCTTTTTTATGTTACTTGCTCCGGAAAAGAGCGCAGGCAAGCATCTTAAGGTTCTGGCTTTTGTGTCCAGACTTCTTCAGGACGTCACTTTTAAGGAGTCTTTTTTAGGAGCAAAGGACAAGCAGGAGCTATGGAGTTTTTTAAGTTCTGTTTAATCTATTGTAGAGATTAAGGTTCAGAAAATCAAAGCTCAGAAACCAGATTAGCACATTGTCAAAAAATAGAAATTTTCCAATTATAATTATTACCGGTTTATCAGGGGCAGGGAAGAGTACAGTTTTAAAGGTTTTCGAAGACCTCGGATTTTTTAGTATTGACGGTCTGCCTGTCAGCCTGGTTCGATCATTAATCGACCTCTTTGTTAAAGAAAATCCCAAGGATTACCGAGGGCTGGCATTAGGCATGGATTTGCGTCAGCAGGATTTTATCCAGCAGTGGGCAACGGTCAGGGATAGCTTGCAAAAAGATTGTCCTGCCTGGCAGTCGCATATGCTAATTTTTTTAGAAGCATCTATTCCGGTTCTCGTTCGTCGCTATGCCACTACCAGACGGCCACATCCGCTGGCGGGGCAAAATCTAGGCTTGGAAGATGCTTTGAAAAAAGAAAAGAGCATTTTAGAGCCATTGCGCCAGGATGCTGACCTTGTTATTGATACTTCCAGTTACTCCATTCACGATTTAAGGCGCGCTATCCAGGAAAAGTGGGAATGTCTGGAGCAGTCATGTTCAGGAATGAGAGTCCATCTGATCTCATTTGGATTCAAATATGGGGTACCTTTGGAAGCAGACATGGTATTTGATCTCCGCTTTTTACCCAATCCTTATTTTCAACCAGAACTGCGTCCATTGTCCGGGAAGGAGCAGGTCGTGGCAGAGTTTGTTTTGCGACGGGATCCGGCTCCTTTCTTTATGGATCAGTTCAAGTCGTTTTTGGGCTTTGTTGTTCCCTTATATGCCCAGGAAGGTCGATACAGGCTAACTTTGGCCATGGGTTGTACCGGGGGCAGACATCGTTCTGTGGCTGTCACAGAAGAAATATATAAGTTTTTAGAAGACAAGGGCTTTATGGTGTCGATTGAACATCGGCATCTGGAGCTGGGTTAAAGGCAGACAAGGCGTCAAGATATGTAGGTTGTGATAGCGCAGTCTCGGAAAAAGAAGTCGGGAGAACAAGAAGAAAGGGAAGATAAGATGGGTTGAAAGTAAAAGTGATGTAATGAGAAGGCTTATCCTCCTATTTCCTATTTTTTGCTGCTGGCTGTTGGATAAAAAGCTCAAGGCTGGAAGAAATTTTGAAATATCAGCTACGAGCTAAATAAGGGAAAGCAATGATTGGAATCGTTTTAGTAACGCATGGCGATTTTGGTGTTGGGTTGATTGAAGCAGCCCAAATGATTTTAGGAGACGTGAAAGCCTGCAAAAGTATTGGCATTGACGTCTCCAAACCTATGGATGTTATCCTTGAAGAGTTAAAAGACACTGTCCAGGCTTTGGATGCTGGTAAGGGAGTATTGATTTTAACTGATATGTTTGGTGGCACTCCGACCAATCTAAGCCTTTCTCTTTTGGGGGTAAAAAAGTTAGAAGTCATTACAGGGGTCAATTTGCCTATGCTCTTAAAGGCTTTGAGTAGCAGGGAGCTTCCCTTGGAGAAATTGGCTGCAGAGGTTAAATCAGCTGGTAGACAGGGGATTGTTGTTGCCGGAGAAGTATTGAAAAGGCCTGTGAGTAACCAAAAAGGTTGAGAGGAGATAGACTAAGAGAGAAAAAATTTTTATTGGCAGCTTGTGGTTCTCACGGACACAACTTTTCATCTCTTGGCCTTTTTATTTTTTTGTTGTTTTACCTTTTAACTTTTTTATTTTACGAAAATGCTTTGGGTGCGTATAGATAATCGTCTGGTACATGGTCAGGTTATTGAAACTTGGCTTCCATATACTAAGGCCAGGGTTATGATAGTGGTAAATGATGATTTGGCAGCTGATCCTTTGCGACAAGAAATAGTGAAATTGGCTATCCCACAGGAAGTGGAAATTATTTTTTCGTCTATTGAGGATTCTTTAGCTTACGTGAAAAATAGGTTTGAGAGCCAGGAAGGATCGGTTTTTATTTTATTTGCTACCTGTGAAGACGCACGCATGGCCTATGAAAAAGGCCTAGATTTTGACTCCTTAAATGTTGGAAATCTCCACTATGGACCAGGTAAGAAACAGGTCTGTGCGCATATTGCCTTGAGCCAGGAAGATATCTCTTGCTTGAAGTTTTTTACCAAAAAGGGAGTTAAACTTGATTTTCGCTGCGTACCGCATAAACCTGTGCAGGTGAGTGAATGGTAGAACTATCGTTATTATCCACTCATAACATTGTTTTTCTGGGGAGTTTTTTTTTGCCTTATTTTCCTTGTTCAGGTTTGCTCTGAATTTTGGTTTTGTTGATCGGCCTCTGGTTGCTGCGCTTTTTTGGTCTTACATTACTGGTGAGTGGTCTGTAAGTCTTAATCTGGCTATATTTTTTGAGCTGTTCTGGCTTGATTTATTTCCAGCCGGAACCTTTATCCCTCCACAGTCCTTATTTTCTACTTTTGCAAGTATAACCTTGATTCATATTCTGAATCTGAATTTAATAGAAGAGATTTTTTTTGCCATGATTTTGACCATACCTTTGGCCTTGTTTGGCTCTTGGCTAGAAGGACGACAAAGGGAGTGGCAGAATAAAAGTTATAACCAGTTACTAAAGCGTTGCAGACGTGGGTACCAGAACGAGAATAAATTTTGTCCGGGAAAATTAATTTCAGGGTCTATCCTTCAGATTTTGACCATAAATATTGTCTTTGCCTATCTTTCTATCCATTTTCTTATTTTTATTTATGAAAAGATTGCACCCATTTTGCCTAGAAATTCTTTTTTGGCCTGGCCTTATTTATGGATTTTTGCCAGTATTGGGGGGATTCTTAGTCTTCGCATTCGCAGAGCTTACGCGGTGTTTTTTACCGGGGTTCTTACGGCTGGAGCTTATTTGATATTTAAGAGCTTGTAGCCGAACCTTTTTATCAGCTTAATTTCCATGGTTTATTCCAGTCTTGGTTTCTTGCATGCTGGTACAGAGACTTGGATACATCTAAAACTTGCTTGCGGACAGAGCATAATGGGATATTTTGGGCAAACAGATTTTTTTATTGTCGATAGTTATGGTTAACATCGCAAAGTGTTTAGCCCATTCATCCCGATGCTCTGTTTTTCCGCAAGCTTCCCTAAGATGGGTTACCCAAGCCGTTTGTAATGAATTTCAGAAACCATGACTTTCAACCAGCGTTTAAAATTGAGGGGTTAGCCACATACATTTAAAGAATTTGGCTAAACACCAGAGAGATGGTTCGCGTTTTCAAGTTCGAGATAATGTAGACTGAGACAGACGATAGCGGCTGTTTCCCAGCGTAGGATAGATGTACCCAGGGAAAAGGTCTTAAATCCATTTTGGGTCAATTCTTTTACTTCAGCTGCACTTAATCCCCCTTCAGGGCCTATAACTACCAGATTTTTCTCTTCTTTGCATATATCCTGGCCGGTTATAATGTTTTCAGGCGGACATTTTTCCCATAAAACGATTTTTTGTTTAAAATTTTGAGCGTAATGGATTAATTCCGAAAGGCCGGATAGGTTCAAAACTTCAGGCAGCCAGGGGTTTTGGCATTGTTTGGCTGCGGCAATAAGCCTGTTTCTCCAGTTTTCCTTTGGTGTCTGTCCGGGCCGGCCCTGGCTGAACTCTCCTGGCCAAAAGATTATTTTCCAGGCCTTGAGCTCCACAGCCTTTTCCAAAATCCATGCTCTGCGGGATGACTTGGTCCAGCCTATAGCCAGGTAGAGTTTTTTGTTGGGCTTATCTTGGGTCCATATTTTAACTGGCTGTAAATACGCCTTTCTTTTTTTAACCTGTTCAAGTTTGAATAAGCCGAGCCGGCCCTGACCGTCCAGTACTTTAATTGTTGTCCCCGGTTTTGCGCGCAAGACTTTGATTAGATGGACAGCTTCCTGTCCATCTAGAAGATATGGAGGCTTCCAGTAGTGGGGGGCAAGAAAGAACGTGTGCATTAATGTCTTGCGGAGGGGCTCAAAGTTTTGAGTCCCTACAATTTAATTCTGGCTGTTCCCTGTTTGTAAAAAGGAAGCTCTGCCTTCTCTGCTTTTAGTTCTGTCCTAGAACCCTTGATTATATATTCATTTTTATCAGCAAACTCTTTATCCACATAGGCCAGGGCGATGCAAAAACCTAAAGAGGGCGCAAAGGAACCGCTAGTTACCTGACCGACCTTTTCCCCCGCATAAAAGACCTGATCCCCATGCCTTGCACTCCTGCGGCCGGGGATTTTTAGAGGGATAAGTTTCTCTCTGACATCATTCACCTTGTCTCGACCAATATAGTTGGCCTCAGATTTGAGCATAAAACCGTATCCGGCTTCTACTGGTGTATGATGTTGATCCAGATCCTGACCATACAGAGGCAGGCCGGCTTCCAGGCGCAATGTGTCTCTTGCTCCTAAACCAGCCGGCTCAACTAACTTGTTTTCTAAAAGCATAGTCCAGAGGCTTTCAGCCTTGTTCCAGGGTAGATAAAATTCGTAGCCTAGTTCACCGGTGTAACCGGTCCGGCTGATTATAAGATCATATCCGTTAAAATTAATCTGTCGGAAATTAAAGTAACCAAGGGTGCGCCATTGCCCCGGGATAGTTTCTTCCAGAACTTCAATGGACTTAGGCCCCTGAAGGTCAATTTTTGCCAGCTCAAGAGAAACATTGGTTATGGTTACGTTTTGGGGTAAATGGGTCTTTATCCACTCAAAGTCAGAATCAATACAGGCTCCGTTGACCACGAGCATAAACTTGTGCTCTTCCAAGCGATAGACAATGAGATCATCCAAAACTCCGCCACTTTCATTGAGCATAAAGCCGTAACGACACTTACCCGGAGTCAATGTTTTTAAATTATGAGTCAAAATATTGCTTAAGGCTTGTTCTGCCTGGTCGCCGCTGATTATAAATTCCCCCATATGGGAAATGTCAAATATGGATGCAGCTGCTCGGGTGTGTTTATGTTCGGCCATTATCCCGGAGTATTGGACTGGCATTTCCCAGCCTGCAAAGGGTACCATTTTGGCTTTATTATCTTTGTGCCATTGATTTAAAGGGGTAGTTAATAAATCGTTCATTTGTTCCTCCAGAGATTAAAGTCTAAGAATACTGACAAATAGATAGAGTAAAAGGGTTAGGCATGTCCCTTCTTAGCTTTATGTTTGTTTGGTTTTGCGGATGGATTTTAATTCATCAACCAGCGTAACCAATCGTCCATATAATTTTTTTATTTTTTGACCATACTTAGACAATTCTTCGTCTTTTTTCTTAACATATCTCTTTAACAAGTATGAATCATTCAATATGTTCTCAGCTATAAATATAGTTCTAAAGATTAGTTCGTCAAAGTAATTAACAACTTCAAATTTTAATTCATTGAGAATGTTATTTACCATCTCTAGCATTTGGAGATAATTTATACGTTGATTATTATATCTCCTTTTTTTAAGATCCTCGAGTATTTTTACTTTTCTGGCTTGCTGGATATAACTATATTTTTCCCAGACCTCTTGATAAAGTGAATGATGTTCATTAAATTTATCAAAAAGATCAGAGTTTAAGAGATAGTTGTCCAAAACCTTCACCACATTAGCGTAAAACTCATCAGAATATCCAATAATTCGTCGTTGATGTTTATTTAGCCATGCGTATAAAAATTTGAGTCTTTTTTCATGTGTTTCTGTATTCTCTACAATTTCTCGCTTGTATTTAATCCTGCCAATAAATTCACCTTTAACTATATCATTGAGCTTCAGAGTCATTGAGTAAGTATCTTTGATTATATTAACTGAAGTGCAGATTTCTGTCGTATATGGGTTGATTAGTTCTTGGCGAAGAACAGAGAGTGCCCTGTCTTCACGAACATTATTGGGGTCATATTTGTGTTGACGGTAAATAACTCTAATCAAGACAACTTGATTTTCCGGATCAACAAAATAACCTTTCTCTTTAAGAAAGGTCAGAGTATCTTTTTTGGTCGTCTCAACTTTAACCAAGGCAATCTTTTCTACTCGGGGATAAAATTTATTTTTAGGGTCGGCATACAGGGTGGTGATAGTTCTATCGGATTGCCCTAGGACTCGAATGAGAAAAGTTTCTCCTAATTTAAATAATCTTCGTGCAAATAGGGCAGCGGACGTTCTTCTCTCCGAGACTATAGGGAACCCATATAACTCCATCAAAAATTGATAAACAAAATTTCTGTTTAGCTCGTATGTTACGTTGTCATTCGCTTTGAATTTTTTAATTCTTAATCCAAATCTTTTTAGTTCCGTATCTAAATCGGAGGGGAAAGAAGCATAGATGCCAGCAAGATAAAAGTCGTTATTGGCATCCAGAGCCATGACATGGCCTCGGTCCATTTGCAAAATATATTTAAAAAGTAGTCCATAATTTTTTAAATCGGCTATATCTTTTTGGGAAAAATCAGATTTAAATTGTTCGTGTAAATTTTTGGGTAATTTATTTAGAAAAGAGTTTAGGTTGTTGTAATGGATTGTTTCTGGTAAAGGGCAAGCGTCTTTATGATCAATAATATTTTTTTCATAAGGTGTATGTATGATATCGAATTGAAAGATTTCGTTAAAGTAATCTATTGCTCTGGAAAAGGCTACGAGGCTAAAACCAGGTAGATATTCGAATTCATATAAGTCAGTTTCAAATGAGGGTAAGAGATCTCTGGGGTCAACCAAAGGATAGTCTTTAGTTTCTATATATGGTTTTAAGAGACAGGATTTAATATGGACGATATCAAGATATTTTTTTAAAGCTAAAATATTATCAACTTTAAATCTGGGAAGAGGAGTTGCGGGATCTGACCAGTGAATATCATTCACATTGAGAAAAAAATCTTCCCATTTTGGGTTCATTTATTGCCCTTTAATTTGTCAGTTTATTGAAAAATGGTAAAAATATATTTTTAAAAAAAGAAATACACAAATCCCTAATAAATAAACAATTAAAACTAACACTATTCTTAAAAAATATCAACAGTTGTGAATAGAGAGAAGGTGTTGACACGCGAGGGCTCTATTCTTTAGAAAGAAATAGAATTAAGTGGCGAAATGAAAAGTTAAAAAAAGGGGAAGTGTGTTATGCAAAAAATTGATAAATGTCCGCGGGCGAAGATCAATGCTGAATACTGCACCTGTACTTACCCCGGTTGCTCCAAACATGGTTTGTGTTGTGAGTGTCTGCATTATCACCGTCAGCGCGGGGAGCTTCCGGCTTGTTTCTTTACTGAGGAAGAGGAGAAAACATATAATCGAAGCTTGGAGTTTTATTTCCAACGCCATTTTAAATAACTTTATATGAAAAATCATAGCCTGGACAGCATATTAGGCATTATATGCAGTGTTTTTGATGCCTATTCGGCTGTTCTTTTTTTGAAAAGTTCAGGCTCTCGTTATGCCGTGGCATCTTATTTCAGTCTAGGCGATAATATTAGTCTGCACACGAGGATTAAACCGGGCACAGGCTTGGTGGGGTGGATAATTCGTAATAATAAACCGCTTTTGATTAATAAGTTTGACAGGAATGCAGGTTGTTTAGGTTATTACGATACTAAAGGAGAGTCAAAAATTAAGGCCTTTATGGGGTGTCCTTTATCCAGAGGATTGGGCGCCCTATGCCTGGACAGTAAAAAGACTTACTCTTTTAGTGAGAAGGATCAAAAGATTTTACATCAATTTGCCAAGTTGATAGAGTCTATAATAGTCGATTTCAGTCGGTTAGACTTAAATGTAAGAAAACAAAATTATTATCATTTTTTAAGTGTAGTTTATGAACTCAGAGAAAAATATCCCCGTTGGAGATGTTTTTTGGAAAAGTTGCTTAATGTCTTGTCCGAGGCCAGTGGGTTTGAATATGCTTTTTTAGTTGTGCGGGATGAGCTCGGAAAGGGTTTTTTCCTGGAGGGTTGGAATAAAAAGATAGGGGATTTAAGTCCGGAGCGAAAGTTTAGTATTGATACTGGGCTTCTGGGCTGGGTCTTTAAAAATGGTTCGGCTATATTTTCCGGTGAGCAAACTGCTCCGAAAGGTCTTTCATTATTGGGTAAAGATCTAAATACCAGTCAGTTTAAATCAATTATCTGTTTACCTCTAATTGTTCATAAAAAGACTAGGGGGGTGCTAGTGTTGGCTGACTTGCACCTTATTGCCATTAGTGAAGAGCTGAAGATTTTTGTTCAAATGGTTGCTGAATACCTGGCCTTGTTTTTAGAAAATTTGTATTTGAAAAATAGGTTAAGACAGATGGGTTAATTGTTAGAGTGGTTTAATGGTTGAGTAGGGAAGTAGAGCGATTGATATCAATAGCAACTCAAGGTGAGATATTTTATGTTTTTTAAAAAATTTTTTGGTTTTTTTGGCAAAAGCCTGGCCATGGATCTGGGAACGGCCAACACTCTACTATATACTCCAAAGGACGGAATCGTGCTCAATGAACCATCTGTAGTGGCTATAGACAGCCGTGATGAAAAAATTTTGGCTGTTGGTAAAGAGGCCAAAGAATTTTTAGGGAGGACTCCGCAGCGTATTACTGCTATAAGACCTTTAAAAGATGGTGTCATCGCTGATTTTGAGGTGACAAAATCTATGATCACCTACTTTATGCGCAAGGTCATCAGCGGCCTGAATCTTGTTAAGCCAAAAGCTGTAATTTGTGTGCCTACGGGGATAACTCAGGTTGAAAAAAGAGCAGTGATAGAGTCCGGCCTGCAGTCAGGGGCCAGAGAAGTAAAGCTAGTGGAAGAGCCAATGGCCGCGGCTATTGGGGCTGGGCTTCCTATTGACCAACCTGTTGGGAATATGGTCGTTGATATTGGCGGAGGAACTACCGAAGTCGCGGTTATTTCACTTTCTGCTGTGGCTTATGCAGAGTCAGTTCGTGTGGCGGGCGATGAAATGAATGAGGCCATCCAGCGTTACATACAAGATCAATTTCAGCTCCTGATTGGGGAAAACATGGCTGAAGCCGTAAAGATTAAAATTGGTTCAGCCTATCCCCTGCAAGAGTCTTTAACTTATAGAGTTTCCGGGAAGAATCTGGTTAATGGTAATCCAAAGTCCATAGAAGTTACAGACGGGCATATCCGCGAGGCGATTCAGGAACCAGTGAACACTATCGTTTTGGCTGTGCGCAGGGCACTTGAAAAAACACCGCCGGAATTGGTGTCAGATGTGGCTACTAATGGTTTGCTTTTGGCCGGGGGCGGGGCCTTGTTAAAAGGACTGGATAGACTGATTGCTAAAGAAATGCAGATAAAAGTAAGGATTGATGAAGACCCCCTGACCACAGTTGTCAGAGGCACAGGCATAGCCCTGGTGAATGAGAAAAAATATGCTCAAGTGTATATTAATTAAGGGTTAGAGGCGAAAAGGCTAACAAGTTAATTTTTTCTATTTTTTTACCTTACCCCTGTGATAGTTTGATGAGTCATGTTTTATCTGGGGAATATCAATCCTTTTTGCCAAAAATAGACAACTCCCGGGGTTAAAAGTTCAGGGAACTCTTTGACCATTGTTGAAAGTTCCTCAGCGTCAACAAATTGTCCGTACTCAACCTCGCTAGGGTCTGGGCAGGGAGTGTCTAAAATTTTTCCCGCGGAAAACAAGTAGACAAATTCGTTGTGTGTCTCTTTTGTCCCCTTTAGGGTGTGTATAAGTTTTAGTTGTCGTGGTACTATCCCCACTTCCTCTTTGAGCTCTCTAAGGGCTGCATCTTCAGCTGCTTCTCCTGCCTTTACGTGACCGGTGGCAGAGAGATCCCACCGGCCTGGATAGAGATTTTTGTTACGATGTCTTTTTTGTAAAAAGACTTTGCCTTCCTGATTATAGACCAGAACCAGCACAGAGCGATGAAAAAGTCCCTGGCGGTGGACTTCATTTCGGGACAGAACAGCTATGGGGTTGTTGTTTTCGTCCACAACCTCTATTCGTTCCTGTCCCGGGATAAATTCGTTTTTATTTTGAGAAGCAGAAAACATAGAAGATACATCCTTTGTTTACACACTTTTAAGTAAAAATATTGCCTAATGCGGGATGACTAAAATTTCAAGAGAGGGTTTATTCTTGCCAGCTAGGACTCATCCCCCTTTTTACTGCTGGCATAACTCCATGATTATAAATACGTTGTTAACCTTTACAGAATGACGTAATTCAAAAATTATTTGCAGGGGGTCGAGTGGAGGGAGTTTGATGCTAAGGAATTGAGATGAAGTAGTCTTTGAAACAACTTTAATAAACCTGTAAATTCAACAACTTGATTGTTCGAATGGAAGAAAAAATTTTAAAATTGACTGCAAAAGATCTTGCCGAATTGGTGGCTCTTGAACGTCTTTGTTTTGCTACGCCTTGGACGGAAAAACAGTTCAGGCTTTGTTTAGCCCAGGACCACTTATATGTTTTAGGACTTAAATCCGGCGGTCGTTTGTTGGCCTATATTTCTTTTTTTTTAGTTGGTGAAGAGATGGAGATTTTAAATTTGGCTGTCCACCCTAAAAAAAGAAGGCAGGGTCTAGGGACAAAACTCCTTTGTACGGCCTTAAATTTTTTTCGTCGAAAAAATGGCAAAAAAGTATTTCTTGAGGTCAGACCATCAAATGTGGCTGCTTTAAATCTTTATAAACGTGCGGGCTTTATACAGGCAGGTCTAAGAAAAAATTACTATCCTGATAATGGAGAAGATGCCTTGGTAATGGTTCTGAAAATCACAAATAGAAGCATTTAAAGGTAAATTTATCCTTTAATATTATAGTGTGTTAATGCGCACGATTAAAGTCGTGAACTGGTACTATCCGTACAAATCTTCGCTTTGCATATTATTATATCTTTTTTCTAGACGAAAAGATTACTTCATTTAAGGTTTTGCTTATTTCTTCGAGTTTGTAGGGTTTTACTAATAATCCTTTAAAACCGTATTTCCTAAAGTTTGCCATTACCGGATCATTTGCATATCCACTGGAAGCAATAGCTTTTGCTTCAGGATCGAATTCCAGTAGCTTTTCAACCGCTTCTTTTCCTCCCATTCCTCCAGGTATGGTCAGGTCCATAATAACTGCGTCAAAAGGACGACCTTTATGCTTGGCTGCCTTATACAACTCAAGCATCTGCTTCCCATCACATGCAGATACAGCATCATATCCTAAATAAGTTAGGATCTCCATGGAAACATCCCTGATGATATCTTCATCATCCATGACCAGCACCTTGGGTTTAGCTTTGCTATGATTTCTGATTTTCACCCCGGGCTGAGAAGAGAGCTTTACATCAGACGCGGGAAGAAAAATTGTGAATGTTGTTCCAATACCCTGCTCCGATTCCACTTCAATATGGCCACCATGTTTCTGTATGATTGAATGTGATATGGCAAGGCCAAGACCACTTCCTTTTTCCTTCGTAGTAAAATAAGGATCAAAGATTCTGGGAAGGTATTTTTGGGAGATACCAATTCCGTTATCTTTAACCATTATCTTGATATATTTCCCTTCAGGTAAGGGCAGGGCTGTTTTGGTATCCTTTATAAAATTTTCACATCTTATGGTTATAAGGCCACCATCCGGCATGGCATGATTGGCATTGATCACAAGGTTTTGGATTACCTGGCTTATCTGGCTCTTATCAACCTCAACAGGCCAAAGATTATCTGGTATCTCAAACCTGCAGCTTACATTACTCCCGGAGAGTATAAACCTGGCCGAATCCTGTATCAAATCCGAGATAGAAGCACTCTCCTTGATGGGCTCGCCCCCCTTTGAAAAGGTAAGCAATTGCTGTGTCAAAGCCCTTGCCTGGGTGCATCCATTTTCAGCCGCAGATAACAGGTTGTATGCTTTATGTTCCGGGCTGATATACATCCTTGATAGGCCGATATTTCCGAGTATCGCCGTTAAAATATTATTAAAGTCGTGGGCAATGCCGCCGGCCAAGACACCCAGGGACTCTAGTCTACGGATTTTTTCTGTTTCTTCTTTTATCTTATTTTGTTCAGTAATATCACGGGCAACGTAGATTAGTCCGAGAAAATTACCTTCTCCATCACAATAAGGGGACACAATTATATGGAAAAGAGCCTTGCGTCCGTCAGGATATGAAAGCCATTCCTCAAAATTTACTGGTACACCAGTATCTAAAACTTGTTGATCCTTTTCCTTAAACAGATTGATTATTTTTTTATTATTGGGAAATAGGTCTGGATCAGAAACACCAATAATTTTACTTTCGTCGCATCCAGTAAACTTGATAAAAGCATCATTACACAAGACATACTTGAGGTCTCTAGATTTTGCAAAAATAAGGTCAGGGATGGAATTAATTAATTTTTTTATGAGAGCATGTGCATTTTTCAAATCGGCGGTGCGTTTGTTAACGAGTTTTTCGATTTTGGTTGTCCGTCGACGGTTTTCAAGCATATAGCTTATGAACCATAAGAAGAGAGTACTCCCTACAAGGGTAACGGCCGCGGAGACTGAAAGAGATACTAGTCTGGCTGCTGCCCGACCCTGTGCCATTATGTCACGGGGAAGTTCTGCTTTAATCAGAAGGGCCGGATGTCCTCTTAGATCCGGTAACATGCCATAAGCCAATAAAAGGTCCTCTTTTTGGGCCTGAGATACAAAATTTCTCTGAGCCAGACGTGCTAGTATGGCTTGCTCTTCTTGGCTGAGATTTTCTTTGGTGCAGTCTTTAACAGAAAAATTAATCGAGGTTTGTTTCCTCAGAGAATCAAGTAAATTTTCATTTAAAAACTTCCCCATAATAAGGAACCCATTGGTTGGCCCCTCTCCTGAACTTTTAACAATAGGCCTGGAGCCAATCAGCATTGGTCCTTTGGAGGTAAGGACAATTCCTTCAAGACCGTTTTTTGATTTGCCAGATTTTAAATAATTTTTATCAAGAAAGGTCTCGGGGAACTCCCTCAGAGTTATAAGACCTTGATCTGGCACGTATATTTTGCCCCATACAACCTCGCCGTTGAGCTTGCAGATATATATGAGGTTAATTCCTGTACTCTCATAAAGACCTTGCTCCTCCAGGTTTGATTTTATGTAAGCTTCATTGCGATCTTGCACAAAGTGATAAGTATCATCCCATTGTGCCCAATCGGATGCCACCTGGGCAACATGATGAATTTCCCGTCGGATTGCGTCTGTAACGCGAGAGATATCTTTTTTGGCTTGATTTAGTTCCAGAGATGAAAATTTTGGCAGTATGACAAAATGCTGCAGGGCATAGTTTCCCAGACCGTAAAATATAATAAGAGGTATTAGGTACAGGATATATTTTCTTATCTTACTCATTGGCGAATCTCATTATTTTTTTAAGATGTTTTATTTATACCGTGTTTCAAATTTGATTATTCTCAGTGCTATTCTTATGAAGGCCAAATATGGCTTTGAAGACAAATCAATGGTTTGTTGCCAGGATTATGGTGTTTGCTTACTAGCTAGTCTGCAATAGCACGCGTCTAAGACAAAGTGCGCCGGGCTATTTGTGAGGATAACAGCTAGTAATGACATAGAAATTTTATCTCGAATTTTATATTTTTACAACTCGAATTAGTCGATGATATTGTCTAACACTTTGGATTTGTTGCATTTTACAAAATTGTATTTCGTACAAGCGGAGCCAGTTCGTTTCAAAAATGCTCTGAGCAAAGTAATATTAATCTTCGTCCAAAAGGATACACGGTGTGCCTTAAGCTTCGAGCGTGCGCTCTGGATCTTTGAGGACCAGCAGGTGGATGGTCTTTTAACCCATCGCATGGGTGATATTAGCCAGACTTCAGAGAGAGTTCATGCTGTCCTGGATTGGGCGCTATCATGAGTAAAAAAGATTAAAGGATGAAGGCGATTATGGGATGGGGGGAGATTGAAGTTGGTGGCTGTCTAGTCCAAAAATTGGGCCAGGGGGCAGTCGGAACAAAGAGATTTTTTCTTCAGGCACCACTTTTTGGCTGTGCGTACTATCAGGGCATGAAATTCATTATAAAGTTGTACGTCCGGGGGTAGGACATCCATAAAAAACGAACGCAATTCTTCATAAGTTACATCTTCCACCACTAGGCCGTGACGGTTGAACATTCTTCTGGTGTAGGCGTCAACCACAAAAGAGGGTTTCTCCAGGGCATATAGGAGGATGCTGTCTGCTGTTTCTGGGCCAATTCCATTGATTTGCAATAATTTTGGCCTCAGTTCCTGCATGTCCTGTTTTTTGAGCATGTCAAAGTTTAAATCACATTCATAATATAAGAAGCTGAGAAAATTTTTTAGTCTTTTAGTCTTGATCCGGAAGTAGCCAGCCGGACGGATTAGTTGGGCCAGTTTTTGGTCGGATAGAGTATAGAGTTTGTGTGGGGTGAGTAAATTTTCCTGTTTTAGATTAAAAATAGCCTTTTCTACATTTTGCCAATTAGTATTTTGTGTTAAAATTGTGCCCACAGCCACTTCAAAGGGGGTTTCTCCCGGCCACCAATGGCTTGGCCCAAGCGAGCTAGACAAGGCGCTGAAGATATTTAAAAGAAGAGTCTGGCGGTCCATTTATCCTGCTTGTCTCGTTTTAAAGATAGTAAGATAAGAAGTTGAGAAGTTTAGAAGCCAGGAAAAGGAGGATGTGGCTTCGCAATTATTTTTTTCAGTCCTCCTAATCAATATGCCAAAAGTATCTTGGTGCTCGATAGGTTGTCTCAACTTCTTATCTTCCCAACTACTTAACCTCTTTTTTTACCTGGCTCCAGACCAGGCATGACCATTCATTTTTGTGTTTTATCTGTGGGTCACCCAGACCCTGTCGTTTATAGGCGTTTGCTACTTCCCGTTCTTGTTCAATCAAAATCCCTGATAAAATAAGTACACCATTTTTCTGTAAATGACATACTATTTGCGGAGCCAGATTAATGAGTGGTTTGGCCAGGATATTGGCTAGAATGAGATCAAATTTTTTTTCCTTGTTTACCCGGTCGATACTACCCAAATTAGGGGTAAACTTATGTTGAGTGTTGTTGGCCAGGATATTTTCCTGGGCATTGTCTATGGCTACCGGGTCGATATCGAGGCCTATACCGCTTAGGCCCAATTTGGCACAGGCTATACCAAGGATTCCTGAGCCAGTCCCCAGGTCAAGAAAATTCTGACCAGGCTGAATAATGTTTCGGTCAAAAAGGGAAATAATGGCTTCCAGGCAAAGGGTTGTTGTAGCATGATGGCCAGTCCCAAAAGCCATTTTGGGTTCAATAAAAATTGGAATGAGATCCGGGTGCTTATTTTTTTCCCAAGAAGGCAGAACAATAAATCTGTCCAGGATGTTTATGGGAGTGAAAAATTGTTTCCAGTTTTCAGTCCAGTCCTGGTCCTGTCTTTTCTTTAAGGTTAACTTTAGAGGTGTGAATTTACTTTTGATCAGAGCGGCAAATTCATTGGCCAGGACAGTATTTGTGAAATAGATGGTAAAATTTATCTCTTCGTTTAGGTCAGTTTCTTCCCAGCCCCACTTTACTTGTTCAAAAAGAAAACCCTGGACAGACTCCGCCAGGGTTTTTGGGCAGTTAATATTTACGGCCAAAAGTTTATTGTCCACGAGCCTGATACCTAGCTAATTGTTTTTCGAGTTTACGGCTGGTTGCAGTAAGTACATAACAGACAATAAAATAGAGCACTGCAATGGCAAGAAAAATTTCCGTGGGTGCGATCAGAGTCCTGTTGTTAACCTGAGTGGCGGCCCTCGTGAGTTCGTTGACCCCAATAATATAGGCCAGAGATGTATCTTTGGTCAGGCTGACAAACTGGTTTACAAAAGAAGGAATCATATTGCGCAGGGCCTGGGGCAAGATAACATAGCGCATGGCCTGGTAGTGAGAGAGACCTGAACCTCTGGCAGCTTCCATCTGGCCCTTGGGCAAGCCCTGTACTCCTGCACGGACAATTTCAGCAATATAGGCACTGGTAAAGACAATAAAGGATATCAGGGCACTTGTGGCTTCGGGCAGGGTCTTCCCTAAAAGGATTGGAGCCAGGAAATAAAACCAAAATATAACCATTAACAGGGGAGTTCCCCTGATGATTTCAATATAAACAACAGCTACCCATTTTATCCAGGGCTTGGAGGACAGACGCATCAGTCCAAAAAGTAGCCCCAGCCAAAAGGCCCCAAAGATACCGCCAATGGCTAGGAGAATACTCATGGCCAGGCCACCTAGAGGGCCTTGTGGGTAGGCACCTATTAAAAAGTAATCTAGATTATTCCAGACGACATCCCAATGCACTAAAACTACCTCACTTTAATATTTTATGGTCCTTAAGAAATGTTTGTTGTACTGGGTTACAAGCAGAGAGATGACCAGAGAGATACATATGTAGATCAAGGTGGAAACAGTAAAGGCTTCAAAGCCATGGAAAGTATAGGACTCGATTTGTCTGGCCATATATGTCAGCTCCATGACACCAATGGTCATGACTAAAGATGAGTTCTTGGTTAAATTCAAAAACTGGGAAATAAGGGGAGGAATAATGATCCGAAAGGCTTGGGGTAAAATAACGTAAGCCATGGCCTGAATAAAGCTAAGTCCACAAGCTCTGGAGGCTTCTAATTGTGTCCTGGGGATAGAGAAAATTCCAGAGCGGATTTCTTCGGCAATAAAGGCTGATGTATATACTGTTAGAGATATGACCCCTGCGGCAAACTCAAAGTCCTGGGCATAAAGCCATTCATTTACGGATTTGGGCAGGACTGCATCAGAGCCAAAATACCAAAAAAATATTTGAACGAGTAATGGAGTGTTGCGAAAGAATTCTGTGTAAGCCAGACTAAACCATTCTAACGGTTTTATTCTCGATAGTCTGAAGACCGCTATTATAGTGCCTACGATTAAAGAAAAGACAATAGATATGGCAGATATTTTTAAAGTGGTGATAAGGCCTTCAACAATCCATTGGCCGTATTCTCCACTTAATACCAGATTCCAATCAAATTGATAATTCAAAGCCTTAACCTCTTGGTAACCTTGCAAGCCTCGCCACCAGGGCGGGATGCAGGAATTTTTAGGTTTTAAGATTTAAGTTTTAATTTTTCACCTGTTGTTTTGTTGATTTTTATAGTCGTCTCTATTCTCAACTTATCAATCACTATCAGACGATGGGACAACAGGCGGGAAGCCCGCCCATTGCCCATCGTCTGTTAATAACCCTCTTAGTAAGGCCAGATTTCCATCTTCCAGTTCAGGGGCAGATAGAATTTTGTGTTCGGACCAAACCATTTGTTGTAGATTTTTTGATATTCGCCACTGTTCCACATGTCAGCCAGACACCGGTTTACAAAATCACGAAAGTCAGAGTCATTTTCTGGAACACCTAAGCCATAAGGCTCGGAAGAAATATAGTCGCCAACTATTTCGTAGTCATTTGGGTTAGGAGAGCTGTTTTTCAGACCGAGCAAGATAGTTGAGTCTGTGGTCACAGCAGCCACTTTACCTTGCTGTAATGCCAAGAAGGCTTGAGGATAACCTTCAAAGGAGAGTACCCTACATTTTGGCTGGGCAGCTTTGATATTTTTTTCAGAAGTGGAGCCCTTTGCTGTACCAACTTTTTTGCCTGCCAGATCAGCTGCAGATTTAATCCCTGAGCCTTTTTTGACCAATAGTTTTTGACCATCCATGAAATAGGTAATGGAGAAGTCAATGGAGTCTTCACGGGAGAATTTGTGGGTCATGGTTGCGGCCACAATGTCCACGGAACCTTGTGCAAGCATTGGGATACGTGTGGCTGAGGTTACTGGCTTGAGCTCCAGCTTTACGCCCAATTTTTTGGCAATATAGCGGCAAATATCAATATCAAAGCCGACCAGTTGGTTTGTTTTTTCATCCACAAAACCAAAGGGGACAACAGCATCCTTGACTCCGGCAATAAGTTTGCCTCTGGCCTTGATTTTTTCAATTTTACCGGCCCATGCAGTCATCTGTCCCAGAACAAGAGTTAAAGCTGCAAGCACGAGTAAACTTTTAAGCCATAACTTACGCATACAAGCCTCCTTGGAAAAAGGTTTTAGGGTTGATTATAAAATTTCTTTTAAAAAGGCCTTTGTCCGTTCATGTTGGGGATTGGTAAAAAAGTGTTCCGGGGTTCCTCTTTCCAGGATTTCCCCTCCATCCATAAAGATAATCCGGTCAGCAACTTCTCTGGCAAAACCCATTTCATGGGTGACGCAGAGCATGGTCATCCCAGCCCGAGCCAGATCCTTCATTACATTTAAAACTTCGTTGATCATCTCTGGGTCCAGGGCTGAAGTAGGTTCGTCAAAAAGGATGGCCTTGGGCCGCATGGCCAGGGCCCTGGCTATAGCCACACGTTGTTGCTGTCCACCGGATAACTCGACGGGATATTTGTGGGCCTGATCCTTGATGCCAACTCGATCTAAAAGCTCCAGTGCGATGGTTTCGGCTTCGTCTTTGGGCATTTTTTTTACCTTTATGGGAGCCAATGTGACATTTTTTAGAACAGTGAGATGGGGATAGAGGTTAAATTGTTGAAAAACAATGCCGATTTCAGAACGAAGATGATTAATATCCACTGATTTATCGTGGATGTCTTTTCCTTCAAAAAGTATTTGGCCTTTATCAATTTCTTCCAGTCTGTTTATGCAGCGGATAAGAGTACTTTTTCCTGAACCACTGGGTCCGCAGATAACTAGCACTTCGCCTTTTTCCACTTGCTCGTTGATGTTTTTTAAGACGTGAAAATCACCAAACCACTTGTTCACGTTGTGAAGTTCGATCATGGCCATATTCAGTTCACCTTTAGACTTTTTTAAATTTTGAAAATGAGAAAAAGCCAAGAGTTACAAACGAAAACAAATAATCCTTAGTTGAGAAGATTTTTTTTGTCAAACAGATAAGCCAGTTAGGGGGTGGATTGACAAATTATGACAAAAGGATTGGCGAGGGGTTACATTTTTGAAAACTAAATGAAAAGTTTATAGAATTTGAGAGGATTGAAGAAAGGATGTTTTTTGTCAAAAAAGTTAATAAAAAAATATAGAGGCGCATTTTAAAAATGCGCCCTAAACAGTTTCTGCCAGAATCCCTTTTAGAGCCTGTGCAAATCCCACAAGTTCTTCTTCGGGGATGATGAGAGGGGGTAAAAGGCGAAGGACTTTCTCCTGGGTCAGGTTGAGGACAAAGCCCTTTTTAAGCAGTTTGTTCCAGATCTCATGGCCGGGGATGGTGAGTTCTATGCCCAACATGAGGCCTGCGCCCCGAACTTCGGCTATTAAATCTGGAAATTCGTCTTTAATCTCTGAAAAGATGTTCAGGCAAAATTGTCCCTTATCCTTGGTTTGTTCTGCAAGGTTATCTCGAAGAATAATTTCAACAACCTTCTCTGCCACCTTGCAAATTAGGGCATTGCCCCCAAAAGTTGTCCCGTGACTGCCTGGGCCAAATGCCTCACTTATTTCTTGCGTGGTGAGCAGGGCCCCGATTGGCAGGCCGTTGCCTAGCGCTTTGGCTGAAGTAACAATGTCCGGTTTCAAATTGTAATGCTGATGCGCCCAGAATTTGCCGGTTCTGGCCAACCCTGTCTGCACTTCGTCAATAATAAAGAGCAAATCATTTTCACGGCAGATATTCTGAACCTGCACAAGGTATTCAGAGTGTAGCGGCCTAACTCCACCCTCCCCCTGAATGACTTCCAGCATAATGGCCGCAGTGTGTTCACTTATGCCATTTTTCAAAGCCGTAATGTCATTAAAAGGAACGATTTTAAATCCTGTAGGGTAGGGTGAAAACCCTTCTTTTAGTTTGTCCTGGCCTGTAGCGGTCAAAGTGGCCAGGGTCCGGCCGTGAAAGGAGCCAGCTAAGGTTATGATTTCAAATTTATCCTTGTTTTTTATTTTTTGCATGTATCGCCTGGCCAGCTTAATGGCCCCTTCATTGGCCTCTGCCCCGGAATTACAGAAAAAGGCTCGGTTCAGATGAGTTGTACCCAGTAATCTTTCCGCCAGGCCTAATTGTTCTTCTTGATAAAACAAGTTGCTAACGTGGATGAGCTTTTCAGCCTGTTCTTTTATCACCTGCACAATTTCAGGGTGACTGTGGCCTAAATTGCACACAGAGATGCCAGCCAGCAGGTCAATATACTCCTGACCATCAAAATCATACAACTTATATCCTTTGGCTTTTTTTACAGCCAGTGGATAGCGTCCATAGGTGGGACAATGAAGTTTTTTTTCTTTGGTTTTTATTATGTTAAATTTGTTCATAGGTGAGTGTTTAAGCCCATCAATTTATATGGTCAAGCTGAATTTTAGCGGCTTTCCTGGTTGTGCTGGGCTGTATGTGGGTTTCATATTGAAACATCTTTGATGCATGATGTTTGAGGCTTAGCCGTAAGGGATTACGCTATTTTTATTTTTTCTCCTTTTCAAAATGAACTTTATCTTTTTGTCGGTCGAGAGAGGGGGATAGGTTTCTTGTTTTAGTCTGGTTGCTGAAAGACGCAGCTTGTAATTTGTTTCAAGGTTCGACATAACGAAGTCACTGTAAAAAAATGCTTTTGACAGCATACTTTACTTTTAAGGGCTGATGAAGCTCAGAGGCTTAAATACGTTATTTGGTTTTAAGCTATTTAGAGGTTCAGCATTAAAGGGACGCAAACAAGCCTGTCTGTGTATTGTACGCGGACAGGCTTTATTTGTTGGCGTTGATCCGTTTCAAAATGAAAAAAAAATGCGTCCAGACAAGTTGTTGTAGGATAAAAATAGATATTATTGTTAATATTTTCAGTTAATTATGAGCATGGCATGTTGTATGCTTATAGGGTGTTCATGGAAAAAATTTTAGTCCCTATTTGGCCGAATCAGGATGATATATGGGTGACTGTCCATGGAATGCAGCTTGCCAGAAGGATCAATGCCCAGCTTTTTTTGTTGGAATTTTTGGACAGTAAACAGACAACGCATACATTGCCCGATAATAATGGCGGTGATAGAGCTGTCATTATTAAATCTCTGGTTATGGATGCAAAAAAGGGGGGAGTAAGAAGTGTATATTATAATGTGAATGGAGAATTTCATACTGAAGTCATAAAATATATTAAGGAGCATAACATTAGTATAGTAGTACTGGAGTTGCCTGAAAGAAAAGTCGGTAAACATGCTAATGATATCTTGATGTTGGTTAAAAAACTGATGGAAACTAATGAATGTAAAATTGAATTTGTCAAGCATCATTGTTGAAAAGGAGGGAAAAAAGGAATGCTTCACATGTATTTGCCCATTGCTGGAAACAGCGTGAATGTTTTTTTGATTTTTGGTCTGGGTGGATTGGTAGGGCTACTTTCTGGTATTTTTGGTGTTGGGGGAGGTTTTTTGATGACTCCCTTGCTTATTATGTTTGGTATTCCTCCAACTGTGGCTGCAGCATCCGATTCCAATCAGATCGTGGGCGCGTCAACTTCAGGTACATTAGCACACTATCGTCTGGGTAATGTTGATATGAAAATGGGGGTGTTGCTGCTTATTGGTGGTGTGTTGGGAGGTGCTATAGGCGTTCAGGTTATTAAAGTGCTCAGGGCTCTCGGTAATGCTGATTTTTTGATCAATATTACTTATGTTATTATGCTTGGCTTTGTTGGAACGTACATGTTTATTGAGAGCTTGCAAAATTTACGCAAAAGTAAAGTTAAGACATCCGACAAGTCTTTGGAAAGCACTCCAAAAGAATCTATTTATATAAAATTTATGAAAACACTCCCTTTTCAAACTACTTTTGAAAAATCAGGCGTGACAATGTCAATGTTAATGCCTCTCATCTTAGGAACGTTTGTTGGTATTCTGGCTGCCATAATGGGAGTTGGTGGTGGTTTTATCATGGTTCCTGTCATGGTTTATCTGCTCAGAATGCCGATGCATGTAGTCGTAGGAACAAGTCTGTTTCAGATTTTATTTACATGTATTAATGTTACGATTATGCAATCATATACAAACCATACGGTTGATTTTGTTCTAGCGTTGCTTTTATTACTTGGTTCCACGGTAGGAGCACAATTTGGTACAAGGATTAGTAAAAAATTGAAGGGTGACCAATTAAAAATTATTTTGGCATCGCTTGTATTGCTTGTTATGGTAAAGATGTTGTTCAGTTTGTTGTTGCCACCTTCAATGCTTTTGTCATATGCAGGAGGTCATTAATTATGAAAGATATAAAGATTATAAAATATATTTTGTTGTTTATGTTTGTAACAATATTTTTAAGTCAATCTTCAGTGTTTGCTTTTCATTTTAGCCCTGAAGTAATTAAGGTTGGAGTAACATACAAGGGCGCCAAACTGTATGTTTCAGGAGAAGTTGAAGATGACCGGGATGTTGTGGTGCAGGTTGTGGGGAGTGGGGAGATTGCTCACTTTAAACAAAAAGGCAAAGTCGGCGGCATATTGTGGATGACCGTTGGCCATGTGACTTTTGAAAATGCTCCCTCTGTGTACTTTACTTATCTACCTGAAAAGATAAGCAAATGGGCTGATGAAAATAATCAATCCTGGAAGTCTCTTGGCCTGGGCTTTGACGCTTTGTTCCATAAAATTGAAATTTTGCCCGCTTCTAAGGACAAGAAATTATTGTTTGATAATTTCTTAAAGTTAAAATCTCAGGACAATCTCTATCAATTGGTAAAAAAGGGTGTTTCTTATAAGGCATTGCAGGAGGGTAAAAAGAAATTTATGGCTTCAATTAACATTCCTGCTAAAATGCCTCTGGGTACGTATGAATTGCGGGTTATTAAAGTAAAAGGGGAGCATATCCAGTCTATAGAGAAGGAGCATTTTAAGCTAGAGGAGGTCGGTTTTCCCTTATTCCTGAGTAAGCTGGCGTTTGAGCATAGTTTGCTTTATGGAATTATGGCAGTTGTTGTAGCTATTTTTGCTGGTTTATTTATGGGCGTTCTTTTTAAAGATAGGGGTGGAGCCCATTAAATTAAATAAATGTATCTAACTGACGCAGTTGCAAAAATTAGCGCCGTTAATTGGCAGAACAGACGAACGCTGATAAGCTTAACTATAATTCATAAAATTTACTTATCTCACCTGCCACTCCCAATAAACTTTGCGGTACAAAATGATTTTTTGCAGCTGTGTCCTAAATTAATAAATTTTTCTGCTAGACTATATTACCTTTAATTTTGTATTCTCCAAAAGATAATTGCTGAATGATGTACTGAAAAATGTTTTTAAAAGAGCACTGGTTTAATTGTTAACATTTCAAAATGGGTTTATCTGTGCCTTATAGTAATCTAAAACAATTTATTTGCGGATTGTCTGAAAAGCTTTGCTCTTTTTTTGTTTTTGGCAATAAGCAAAAGCATTCCCTCATTGATTTGTTCGAGCATTTTCAAAAATTGATAGCTCAAAATAATACTTCTCTCGAGATAATGTCTGATTTAGGTGAAAAATTGAGCGGGGAATATGTTTTTGATCGTCACTATATAGAAGATAGCGTTTCGCAATTGACAGATAGTATTTATAAAATGATATATCATCTTGATTGTATGGCGCCTAAAAAGTATCTTCAGCTCTTTAGTATTTATAATAGAATAAGATCTGAAATAGATATGGAGTTAAAAGGAAAGGTGTGTGTTCCTGATGGTGATCTTATTGTGCCTTATGCAAAGATAGATGATACATTGGAAGATTTAGTAGGAGGAAAAAATGCATCTCTCTGCATTGTTGGGAATGTTCTGGGATTTAATATCCCTCCTGGCTTTGCTGTTACAACCAGAGCGTTTGAATTGATATTGAGGGAGGGTATTCTTACCGATAAAATACAGGATTATCTTGCTCAATGGCAGCAAGATAAAATTTCTACTGAAGAAGTATCAGCGAAATTGCAGAACATAATTTTAGATGCAAAGTTGCCGGATGAACTTGCAAAGGAAATTCTAAAAGGCATTGCAGAATTAAAAAAAGAGGTGAGCAAGCAAAATTTGACATTTGCCGTGCGTAGCAGCGCCCTGGGAGAAGACAGCGAACATAGTTTTGCGGGACAATACTCCAGTTTCCTTAATGTGCCGGAAGCAAAGGTCTTGGATGCCTATAAACGGGTAGTGGCCAGTACTTATTCCAGAAGAGCGATGGAGTATAGAAGGGAAAAGGGGATTTTAGAGTCTGAAATTGCTATGGCTGTTGGTTGTCAGGTTATTGTTCCTGCCAGAGTGAGCGGAGTGGTTTATACCCTGGATGCGTTTAATTTAGAAAAGGAGAGGCTGGTGATTTCGGCCTTGCCGGGGATGGGAGAAAAGTTGGTTGCCGGGCAAAGAGAGGCGGATCGATATTTTGTCTCCAGAACGCCGCCTTATTCTATTTTAGGTATGGATATAGTTCATAAAAAAGACATGTTGATTGCAGCCGGAAAGCAGGAAGAAGGGCTAAGTCAAGTTAAGGTCGATGAAGAGACTGCGGATCGCCCCTGCCTTACGTCGAACCAGGTATTGGAACTTGCAAAAGCAGCACTGCAACTAGAAAAATATTTTAAACATCCACAGGATATAGAGTTCGCCTTTGATGATCAGAACAGATTGGTTATTTTGCAGAGCAGGCCATTAAATTTGCAGCAGAGCAAACCAAGATTATTCTGTGATCTGACAAAATTGGCTAAAAAATTTCCGGTTATTTTTGAGCAGAAGGGGGAGATTGTCCAGGAAGGAGTGGCGATGGGCAAAGTTTGTCTCATTAAGGATGACAAAGACCTTGAGAATGTTTCTGAAGGAGCAATTTTGGTCGCGCATTTTTCCTCCCCTAATCTTGCCAGGGCCATTAAACAGGTAAATGGGATTATTACGGATATAGGATCACCATTTGGACATATGGCTACTATAGCAAGAGAATTTAGAGTACCGATGATTGTTAATACTAAAATCGCTACAAAAATTTTACATCAGGGTCAGGAGATAACTTTGGATGCTACGGAGAATGTTGTTTACGCTGGTTTTATGAAAGAACTTTGTTTTTATAATTTTACAGAGACAAAATTTGGAGAAACTTATGAATACAGGTTGTTGCGCAGGATTTTAAAAAAGATATCTCCATTAAATTTAGTGGATCCTGATAGCAAAAATTTTTCACCGTCTTTTTGTAAGTCTTTTCATGATTTAATCCGTTATATTCATGAACAGGCAGTAAGAGAATTAATAGACCAAAATTATTTTACACATTTTTTTGTACGCAAGCGGGCTGTTAAGGTTAACTTAACTATTCCGCTTGGTCTTGTTGTAATTGATATTTCCAATAAGTCTGATTTTAATCTGCAAAAAATAGAGCCGGAGGAATTGGTTTCGTTGCCTTTGAGAAAGTTTCTCAAAGGAGTAAGTGCTCCTGGCATTTGGGCCAGGGAGCCAGTGCCTGTAGATTTTAAAAGTTTTGTTTCCAGCATGACTAAAACATTTTCTTCTGATGTTGCGGACCCCAGGTTTGTCGGTCAGAATCTGGCAGTAATTTCTCCTGAATATGCCAATATTAGTTTACGGCTAGGTTATCATTTTACCATGATCGATACTTTTGCAACTTCTAATGCGAGGGATAATTATATTTATTTCAGATTTTTTGGTGGAGTTACAGACGATACACGCAAAACCAGGCGGGCCAGGTTGATTGGCAAGTTACTGGCAGAGAGCGATTTTTTTGTAAGCATTAAGGGAGACTTAGTCATAGGGAGATTAAAGGGTTTGTCAAAGGAAGAAATTCTGGAAAAGATGTTTGTTCTTGGCGTATTGGTAGCATACACAAGGCAGCTTGATGTGCAGATGGGCGACGAACGAAAAGTAGATTATTTTTTAAGCGAGTTTCATAATATTTTGATGAGTTTGAATTAGTGTATGGGCGTAACTGCAAAAAATCAAAATTTGAGAAACACACATTTGTGCCAAATAATTTTTTGCAGTTATGTAGGTATGCAAGGATAAATACAATTTGGATGGGATAAAACAATTGTACAGCTGTAAAATGTATTTGTCTAGACGATTATGAAATTCTAGTTGGCTTATTAAAGTCGCCGTAACCGTATAAATTTGTTGGAGGAGAGTGTGATGTGCAAGAAAAGGTTCAATATTTTAATTGTGGATGATGAACCAATAGTAAGTAAACGACTGAAGCCGTCTCTGGAGAGGAAAGGGTATGAAGTAGAGACCTTTGTCAGAGCGGTAGATGCATTGGATAGATTTAAGAATTGTCCATTCGATATTGTTATTACAGATTTAAAAATGGAGGAAGAGCTGGACGGAATGAAATTTTTGACTGAGGTCAAATCGTTAAGACCAGCAACCGAGGTTATTGTAATTACCGGCTTTGCTACAATGGAGACGGCGAAAGAATCATTTAAAAAAGGTGTGTTAGATTTTTTGGCCAAGCCTTTTAAATTAAAGGAGATACATAACGCGGTAGCCAAGGCGGTGGATAAGATTAAATCGAGAGTAGAGTAAAAGTTATTTTTGTGTGTGAGGAGTAATGTGTTCGGATTGTTGGAGTATGTGATATTTTAAATAAAAATTTGTGGAGGAAAGATAGATATGAATGTTTTACTGACTGTAGATAATAACCTGGCTTCCAGTATCGCTTTGCGTTATATATGCAGGCAGGCACGTGTAATCCCTATGACGATCCAGCCCATTCATGTTCAGTACCCCGGGCAGAAGCATTATCCTTTGGGATCAGGGTGGGTTCGGCATACATGGGAAGATAGTATTGCAATGTCAAGTGCTGATGAAATAAATGCTTTTATTTATAGTGAAATAGAGTATTGCCATGGTCTTGTTGGTCCAAAAGTTGTTGTTGGAGATAAAACAGATGAACTATTAAAGGAACTGGATACAGGATTTTATGATTTTTATGTTGAAGGCATTTTATTGACATATGAAATTAACAGATTTTATAATTTGTTAAAAGATAAGTTATTTAAAAAAATTCAATGTCCTGTTTTACTAGTAAAAAATTTAGTACATTTTAATTCAGCTGTATTGCTTATAAATGACGACATTGACGTGGACTATATGATTGCCTTTTATTTAAAATTATATGCTGAGGCAGATATACCCCTGAATGTCGTATATTATTCTGCAAAGAGTACTGAAAAGGCTGTCTTTAAAGAAGTGGAGCGGGGCCCTTCATGTCTGGAAAAGGCTAAAGATTTGTTGTCGGCTGCCGGGAGGTCACCGAACAAGCTGATTATGGCTGAAGGGAGGTCTGAAGAAATAGCTGAAAAATTAAAAGGTTCAGGATTAGTAGTATCCACATTTAGACGCGACAAGGTTGTAAGAAATTCTCTTATAGATATTGTAGCGCAAACGCCGTCTCCTGTTTTGCTTTTGTGGAGTTGAGATGTGCCTGGATTTTAAAATTAAAAAAAATATAACAAAGTGTTGATTAAGTGGAACTAAACTAGATAGTATGTTTAGGAGATGTTGAATTCTTAGATAAACTATTTAAATGGGAGATATATAATGAGAATAATGCTTGCTGTAGATGATAACCCATATAGTTTGGATCTTGTTAATGAAGTAAGCAAAATTATTTTCAATACATGGGCTGATATTACTATTGTAGGCATTGATGCCTCCAGTAATGCTAAATCAGGTCAACCTGATGATTTGATAAGATTATTGTTAGAGTATAGGGATACATTGTTGTCCTCATATAAGCAAGATGATGAATGCCCCTATTCACGTAGTAGTATAGAAAAAATTGTCGAAAAGAGGAAAGGAGTTTATGAAGGATATGTGGAAGGAGGGCTAAAAGAATGTAAAATTGTTGCTCGACAGGGTACTGTTTATAAGGAAATTTTAAAACAAGCAAATGAAGACGAAACTGATTTGATAATACTTGGCTGCAATAAGAAAAGTGGTTGCCAATGGGATAAACATGACGTTCCTCTTAAGGTGGTTAACAATGCTTTATGTTCTGTGTTAGTTGTTAAAGAAAATAAAGCGCCCGATAATATTGTTTGTTGTCTCGATCATGATAAGATTACTCAGGATTCATTGGAATTGATTAATCAGATGGCAACAGTATATAATGCTGAATTAAAAGTGGTTGGAATATCAGACGGCGATGTGCTTAAGTCAAAAGTTGAAAAAACTATGCAGCAACTTTTTGAATATTATACTCATCGTAATATTACTTCCTGGTTGGAAGTAGTGGACAGATCAATACTTTTTGCTTTTATTAACCAGGCAGCTCAAAAGGATCTGGTTGCTTTATGGGTTGGGGCAAATTCTTTTTTAAACCGTATTTTTCCACATGAGCGTGTTAGTCATTTGTTAAAGAATTCGTATTCGTCATTACTCTTTTTGAGATGAGAGCTTTTGCGTAATTGTCATGTGTGATATTTGTTCCATCTGTTAAAAAAATGCAGGGTTGAACAAAAACGTTAAATTTATATTGCTACATTTATTTACATGAAATTTAACATTCATTATCTGGCTGCTAATAGGATTATATTTTTTAATTTCATACGATAATAGTGATAAGATATAATGGAATCATTAAGAAATAAGATTATTATTTTTACTGTTTTGGCAGTTATATTTTTGTCATTACATTTAGTTAGCTATATCCATAATATTAATATTTTTAAAAGAGAGTTAAACACTCTTGAAGTCGCCCATGATTTTATGGAAGACGTTTTGGAGTTACGTAGATATGAAAAAAATTTTGTTTATAGAATTGACTCTAAGGATATACAGGAAGTTTTAGATTATTTAAAAAAGATTAAGGACAAAATCAATCTAATTGCGTCTAATCTGGAACTGGCTGATGACGAAAAAGTCAAAGCTTTTCATAGGGATATAACTCAGTATGAGCGTTTGATCAATTTGGCCAGAGAGCGCAAAGAGTTTCGATTTAATGAAATAAGGCGTTATGGTAAAAATATGGTGATGATTGCTCAAAATTTTTTAGATGTCAGCAAAAGCTATATCAACCGCAGATTGAATAAAATTTTAATTATCCCTACACTCGTTGTATTTTTGTTTGGTTTGATTTTAATCGTCCTTTTGATTGTTTTAACTTTTATTATTTTAAAGCAAATGGCGTTTATACAGAGGGCAACTAAAAAAATTGCTCAAGGAAATTTTTCTTATATTCCTGTTAGAAATCACTCTTTTGCTTTAATTGTTGAGGCATTTAACCGTATGATAAAAGAGTTGGAGTTAAGGCAAGAGCAATTACTTAAAGAAAGAAAATTGGCAGCTGTTGGGACTCTAACTTCTGGAATTGCGCATGAATTGAATAATCCATTGAATAATATTTCTTTGATAGTTGAATCGCTTCTTGAAGAGTTCGATGAGCTAAATAAAGAAGAATGTATAGAAATGCTTAACGAGGTGTTGGGAGAAGTGGATCGGGCTAGTTCTGTAGTGAAAAATTTACTTGAGTTTTCACGAAGAAAAAAATCGCAAGCATTTGAATTAATAGATTTGGCTGACATAATTGATGTTACTATCAGGCTTGTACAGAATCAATTGACGCTTTCAAATATTAAGCTTAAAAAGCATATACCTGAAAACATACCTAAAATTAATGGAAATTCGGATAGCTTGAAGCAGGTTTTTGTTAATTTATTTCTTAATGCTATCCAGGCTATGCCTGAAGGTGGCTCTTTAACTGTAGTTGTTTCTCCCGATGCCAAGGGCTTTGTTAGTGTCCAAGTCGCAGACACAGGAGTGGGGATCCCGCAGGATGTGATGGAACGTATTTTTGACCCTTTTTATACGACAAAGCCTGTTGGCATCGGGACTGGACTGGGGTTGTCTATCGTGTATGGAATTGTAAAAAAGCATGGCGGCTACATAGAAGTTCAGAGCGAACAAGGCAAGGGCACAACTTTCACGGTTTTTTTGCCAGCCGCAGACTTGTCGCCAGAGTCTGATTAATTTATTTTTCCTCCTATATTTTCTTCTGAGGATCCGCTACTTAAATTACAGCAGGTATTTTTGCCTGTTATCCAGGAGGATTTTGATTTGCCTTTCCTGAATAGTAAAAATACACCTTTTAATGTCGCACTCGTCGATGACGAGGTAATTTTTTGTAAGAGGATACGTAATTTCTTATTAAAAAAATCATATTCCATTGATACATTCTTAACAGGAAAGGATTTTTTACACGCTACATCTTCCAAGATATTTGATTTAGTTTTTCTGGATTTGAATTTACCTGATATAAATGGTCTTAAGATTTTTGATTATTTGAGGCGCGTAAGCCCCGAAACAAATATAGTTATAATTACAGGATATGGTAGTGTTGATTCTGCTGTCCGTGCAATGAAAGAAGGAGCAGTTAATTACTTATGTAAACCTGTTCGTCTGAACGATATTCTATTGACAGTATCTTCTATTAAGGAGCAGGTAATTCTGCGTAAAAATAGTAAATTGCTTCAAGAATCGCTTAAGAAAGATAATGTTTGGGACGGCTTTATAGCCTGTTGCGCAGACATGCAGAATCTTCTGGCTACAATAAAGAAGGTTGCGCCTTTAAATTGTACTGTATTATTGCAGGGAGATACAGGCACTGGCAAAAGAATGGTTGCGCAGGCTATTCATGGCTTAAGTGACCGTAGGCACAAAAAATTTGTTTCGTTTAATTGCGGCGCTTTTTCTGAGGAATTGATTGCCAATGAGCTTTTTGGACATGAAAAGGGGGCATTTACAGGCGCTGTAGGCGCAAAAACCGGTTTGTTAGAAGCTGCTGACAAGGGTACTGTTTTTTTGGACGAAATAGGCGAGATGCCGCTTTCAATGCAGGTGAAACTTTTGCATGTTATAGAGGAAAAGCGTATTTTGCGTCTGGGTTCTGTAAAACCTATTGAACTGGATATTAGAATTATTGCGGCGACTAATCGGGACTTGAGAAAAATGGTACAGGAAGGGAGCTTTAGGGAAGATTTATTTTTCAGATTAAATGTGGTCACAATATCTTTGCCTAGATTGACCGACAGGAAAGACGATATTCCTTTACTGATCGCGCATTTCATAGATAAATATAATAGACAGTTTTCTAAAAACGTGGCTTCAATTTCTCCGGATGCGCTTACCATTTTAATGAATTATGATTTTCCCGGTAATGTGAGGGAACTTGAAAATATAATCCAGCGCGCAATTGCTTTAAGTGATACGGATGTAATAATGCCGGAACATTTGCCTGCTGATATCCAGCATTTTTCTTTTGAAAGCGTGGATGCCAATTCTCTGATTTCCTTGGAGGAGATGGAAAAGCGGCATATAGCCAGGGTGCTTGAACTTACAGGCTATGATCGTCAAATGACCTCCGCAATTTTGGGTCTTCCAAGGACTACATTGTGGAGGAAGATGAAAAAATATGGACTTTAAGATGTAATCTTTGCCTAAATTGTGCGTTTTTTTTGCAGTTTAAAGTTTGAGATTGCATCAAGCCCAACGCTCCTCGCAATGGCTTAGCGTTCATCCTGTCATTGCGAGGGCAGCGAAGCTGTCCGTGGCAACCTCACCCATTGAGTGAAAATCGCTGGCTCAAAATCTACTTTTATTCCAATACGTTTAATGTAAAACTCGATTAAAAAACGCCTAATTTAGGTTTTGAAAAGTACCCTGAGTCCGTGAACTATTTAACCACCTTCAGGGGACAAGCCCCGTCCATATGAATTCTTGAAAAGCCACGATAAACGTATGGACAATTTCATTCGTCCACCCTTTACAAACTCTGTGCAGTCCAGCTCTTGAATTGTCCGAATAATGACGTGTTCGTGCAATCAGCAAATCAGAAGAAAGCTCCCCCAGGGGGCTATGCATAATTTATTATACTCAACTTTCTTAGTTAATTTGCGAGCGCATTTTCTTCAATGCTAACAAAGACTTGGACACATCTAAGGCTTGCTTGCGGGCTGTGCATAATGGGGTTAGTCAATAGAATATTACTTAATGCCTTTTCTGTTGTTATGATGGGTTTCGAAAGTTCGATGGAATAACCTCCCTATGCACAGCACTTCCGCAATCTTCGCCAAGATGTGTTACCCAAGCCGTTTGTAATGCATTTCAGAAAATGCTCTCTTCAATTGTGTAGTAATTTTAAGGTGTTAATCATGTCAGAAGTTGAGTTATTATATTTTGCCGGTGTGCCCAAATCCCCCAGCGCCTCTCTGGGTAGGAGTTAGATTGTTTACGGGAACAATATTTGCCGTATAAACAGGCATAAACACCAATTGAGCTATGCGCTGGCCCCTGGACACGACTCTTAGTTCCGGCGAGGTATTGAGAAGAGAGACAATTATTTCTCCACGATAATCCGGGTCAATAACCCCGACTCCCTGGCTAACAACCAGCCCTTCCTTTGTGCCTAGACCACTTCTGGAAAAAACAAAACCAGCAATGCCAGGCTGGGTGATTTCAATGGCTATGCCAGTGGGAAAAGCATATCTGTCCCCAGGCTCAAGAATAATTTGAGCCTGGTCGATACAGGCCCGCAGATCAATTCCGGCAGAATAAGGGGTGGCATAGCGGAAGTTTTCACTGGAGCAAAGTTCACTCAAAAATTTGACTTTAACATCAATTTTGCAATTTTTGGTCATTGTTTTTTTACCTTTTTAAGTTGTTTTTTTTGAATACTCGTAATACGTAAGTTTTAGATAATTTTTATTGTAATTTTTAGCAAGAGCGTGCCAGAGCTTGACGTGGCCTTGTAATGGCTGGCAAGAGATTATAAAAGATAAGGAGAAGGCTATGCGCCCTTTAAAAGTCTATAGTGTAATTCCAAGACTGCCGGAAGAATTAATGCCTTTATGGGATTTGGCTTATAACTTCTGGTTTACCTGGAAGCATGAAATAGCTGAGCTTTTCAGTCAGATAGATTACGGTTTGTGGAGAAGAAGTCAGCAGAATCCTGTCTGGTTTTTAAATCATCTGGAGCAGGAGAAACTGGAAACCCTCGCCAAAGACGTTTTCTTTTTAGAAAGACTTAGGCATATTAAAAACAGTCTGGCTGAATATAGACACAGTTCAGACAAGGGATTATCGAAGTTCTTTGATCCTGAATATCCCGTGATTGCTTATTTTAGTGCGGAATACGGACTTGCCCTTTGTTTACCTATTTACTCAGGCGGACTTGGTGTTTTAGCTGGCGATCATTTAAAGTCAGCCAGTGATTTGAATTTGCCCCTGGTGGGAGTGGGGCTTTGTTACCAACAGGGCTACTTCAGGCAATACTTGACCCACGATAGCTGGCAGCAGGAAAAATATCCCATAAATGACTTTGAGCAGATGCCTCTTGTTCTGGAAAAAAATGAACAAGGACACCCATTGAACGTTCAAGTGCAGTTAGCCGGACGTGTGGTCAATGCCCGGATTTGGCGTGCGGATGTTGGACGGGTAAACCTGTATCTTCTGGACACCAATGTGCCTGAAAATGATCCTCTCGACAGGAAAATTACCAGCCAGCTTTACGGCGGTGATCTTGAAATGCGTTTAAAGCAGGAGATTGTTTTGGGCATTGGCGGGGTCAGGGCCTTAAAGGCTTTGGGCCTGGCCCCGAGGGTCATCCATATGAATGAAGGACACTCAGCTTTTGCCGTTCTGGAGCGGATCAGGGTCTTTATGCATGATTTTGGTTTGTCTTTTGAATCTGCCCAGGAACTTGTAGCCTCAAGTAGTATATTTACCACGCATACTCCTGTTCCGGCTGGAAATGATCGCTTCCCCCCCGACCTGATGCAAAAATATTTTGAAGATTATGCTCAGGAATTAGGTCTGGCGTTTAAAGTTTTTCTGGCCCTGGGTCGTGAAGATCAGCACGATGATCAGGAGTCTTTTTGCATGACTGTTCTGGCTCTTCGCCTGTCTCGTTTCAACAATGGGGTGAGCAAGTTACACGGTCAAGTGTCCAGAAATATGTGGAAGAAAGTCTGGCCCCAGTATCCTGTAGATGATGTCCCTATTGGGTCCATTACCAATGGAGTGCATATTCCTTCTTGGGTGGCTCCGGATATTTCTTACCTGTATGACCGCTACTTGGGCTCAAACTGGCGTGAGGATCCTGATTGTGAGCGGGTCTGGCAACAGTCTGAAGCAATCCCTGACGCAGAGCTATGGCGGACCCATGAGCGATTAAGGGAAAGGCTGGTAGATTTTGTCCGTTATCGTTTGAGAGAGCAGATTCTGGCCAGGGGAGGGCGCAGGTATGAGCTGGAACTGGCAGAAGACGTCCTTGACCCTGCAGCTTTGACTATTGGTTTTGCCCGCAGGTTTGCTGCGTATAAAAGGGCCAATCTTATTTTAAGGGATGTGCAACGGTTTTTGAATATTATCCAGGATACAAAACATCCGGTCCAGTTTATTTTTGCCGGCAAGGCCCATCCCAAAGATGAGGAAGGCAAGAAGATTATTCAGCAAATTGTTCAACTCTGTCAGAGAGTGGACTGTCGCTTTAGTGTTGTTTTTTTGGAAGACTATGATTTAGAGATTGCCCGGTACATGCTCCAGGGGTGCGATGTATGGTTGAATACCCCACGGCGACCTCTGGAAGCCTGTGGAACAAGTGGAATGAAAGCAGTGGCCAATGGAGTGCTTCATTTTAGTACACTGGATGGATGGTGGGCCGAGGCTTACCAGCCCGGTAACAGTGTGGGCTGGGCCATTGGTAGCGGAGAAGAATATGAAGACAGCGACTATCAGGACTTTGTAGAAAGTCAGATCTTATATAATATTTTAGAAAAAGAAATTATTCCTCTTTTTTACAATCGAGGCCATGGTAATTTGCCTCGTGAGTGGATCAAGAAGATGAAAAATGGACTTAAGCTTTTGGCTCCAATGTATAATGCTCATCGCATGGTGGAAGACTATGCGCGGTTTGCTTATTTGCCAGCTTATAAAAATTATTTGGCACTTTCTCGTAACGGTTTTGCCCCGGCCAAAGATCTGGCTGCCTGGAGAATGGAGTTAATGACCAAGTGGAGTGATGTGAAAATCAGGAATGTGCGCTCTCAAAGCTTTGACGAAATTTTTGCCGACGATAGGGTCCGGGTCGAGGCGGAACTCTTTATCAATGGCTTGCGCCCAGAGGATGTCAGGATGGAGATTTATGCCGGGGCAGTGGATGTGGAAGGCAATTTCACTGATCGCAAAACAGAAACCATGCAGTCCAAGAGTCAGACCGGTGATGGCTGGATTCTCTATGAAGGGTACATAACACCTGATAATACCGGCAGATTTGGCTTTACAGTCAGGGTCCTTCCTTCTCATCCACTTCTTTTAGACCCCCATTGCCTGGGCCTGATTCATTGGGCACAGTGACGCGTGAAAGAGGAAGTTAGGAAGTTGAGAAGAAAAGAAGTAAAGGCAGGCACAATACATAGCTTCTTTTCAACTACCAATCATCCTGGCTTCCCAGCCTCATAACCTCTTAGCTTTATCAAAATCAAAGTCGTGAGTGTGAAAAAGAAGATCAGGGCAGATATTTTATTATATGAACAGGGCTTGGCTGAATCCAGAGAAAAAGCCAAGCGACTGATTATGGCTGGCCAGGTTTTTATGGAAAAGGATGGCCGGCAGGTGCTTGTTGCCAAGCCTGGCCAGAGCGTTGATCCTGGAGTTCGTTTAAGACTCAAAGAACAGGATCGATTTGTCAGCCGAGGAGGCTATAAGCTGTTAACAGCCATAGAGCATTTTAAGGTGGAGGTTGACGGTAAAATCTGTCTGGATGTAGGCGCGTCAACCGGGGGGTTTACTGATTGTTTGCTCCAGATGGGCGCACAGAAAGTTTACGCTCTGGATGTAGGGCATGGTCAGTTGCACTGGAAGCTGCGGCAAGACCCGCGGGTGATCAACTTGGAAAAGATAAATATTCGGTATGCCCCGGCAGATTTGCTTCCAGAGCCGGTACATTTGATTGTTCTGGATTGTTCCTTTATTTCCTTACGCCTGACTTTGCCTGCGAGTCTGAAGTTTCTGGCTCCAGGAGGCGAGGTTATTGCCCTGGTTAAGCCTCAGTTTGAGGTGGGCCGGGGACAGACCGTTAAAGGTGTTGTCAAATCTCAGGAAAAGATAAATGAAGTTTTGAATGGTCTGGTTCATTTTGCACAAAATGAGCTTGGCCTTGAATTCTTGGGCTCTGTTCCGGCCATGATCAAGGGCCCAAAAGGGAATCAAGAATATTTGGTTTATTTTAAAGCAAAAGTATAGTGTGTGGATGTTAAACATTAGATGTTGGAGGTTAGGTAAAACAACTCAATAAAGCTGAAGCTCGGAGCTGAAAGCTTTTCTTTGGGTGGCAGTTAGTTTCAGTCATGACTCACGATTAAAAGCTTTGGGCCGCGATTTAAATTGAGCTTTTACTTAATAGAAGAGGGTAAGATATGCATAAAGTTTGTCTTACGAATCCAGAAACCAGAATCCAGAAGCCAAGAACAGAAAAGAGACTCAATAGAATCAGTCAGGTGCTGGCCAGACGGCAGAAAGATTTGACCCTGATTATTAATAATGTCCATGATCCGCATAATGTCTCAGCGATTTTACGCAGTTGTGATGCCTTTGGAGTGCAGAAGGTCCACCTTTATTATTCTCAGGAGGCCTTCCCTTGTCTGGGGAAAAAGTCTTCGGCTTCAGCCAAGAAATGGGTGGATTGTATAAGGCACAGACAAGCAGAGAAAATGGTTACCGAGCTCAAAGAACAGGGATTTAAACTGGTGGGCACCGGTTTTAGTGAGCGGGCTGTTCCCTTGACCGAATGGGATTTTACAAAACCCACAGCCGTTATTCTTGGCAACGAGCATAGAGGCATGGATGAAGAGTTGCTTGCTCTTGTACCTAATGAACTTTATATCCCCATGCAGGGCATGGTGCAAAGTTTGAATGTTTCTGTGGCTGCAGCCATAATCTTGTACGAGGCCTGGAGACAGAGACAGGCCAAGGGAATGTATGGCCAGCCGTCTTTTTCTGAAGAAGAACTTAAAGAGTTGTTTGAGCAATGGGCCATGAAGTGACGGAAGTTGGGAAAATGAGAAGTTAAGAAGATGGGGAAAAGATTGAAGGTAACAAGGGATGAATAAGGAAAATATTTATCTGATCGGGCCAAGGGCATGCGGGAAGACCACATTAGGCCAAGCCCTGGCTCATCGGCTTGATTTACCTTTTGTGGATACTGATATTTATATTCAAGATAAGATGGGCCAAAATATTTCGGAGATAGTGGCTGAGAAGGGATGGGACTATTTTCGAGATATAGAGGAACGATCGTTTAAGGAGATAAGTAGTCGTGGACCGCAGGTGGTTTCTACTGGCGGAGGGATAGTCTTACGCCCGGCCAACAGGGAGATTTTAAAGAGTTCCAGGTATGTATTTTATTTACATGGTCAGGTGGAGCTTCTGGCGCAAAGACTGAGAAAGGATAATGATAGCAATTTGCGCCCGGCTTTAACTGACCTCTCTCTGGAACAGGAGATAGAGGAAGTTTTAAGAGAAAGAGAGCCGCTTTATCGGCAATGTGCCAAGCTGGTTCTAGATGCCAGCCTGAATATTTCTGAACTTGTGGAGACGTGTGTAAAACAACTAAAAGGCTAAGAGGCGAAAATGGGTGATACGTTCGGTCGCTTTTTTACTTTGACTACGTTTGGGGAATCTCATGGTCCGGGCCTGGGTGGAGTAGTCCAGGGTTGTCCTGCAGGGATCCCTTTGTCTGAGGAAATAATTCAAAAGGAGCTGGATAAAAGAAAGCCCGGTCAGGGGATTTCTTCTACGACCAGAAAAGAAAAGGATCGGGTCAGGCTGCTCTCTGGTGTTTTTGAAGGGAAAACCACGGGGACGGCCATTGGTTTTTATATTGCTAACGAAGACCAAAGGTCCAGGGACTACAGCAAGATAAAAGATGTATTCAGGCCAGGCCATGGCGATTATACTTATACGCAAAAATTTGGAATCAGAGATTATCGGGGTGGAGGCAGGTCTTCAGGACGAGAGACAGTATCCCGAGTGGTAGGCGGAGCTATTGCTCAGGAAGTATTGCGTACCAGGGGAATCCATGTTTTTGCCTATACTGTAGAATTGGGAGGTATTTCTGTAGAGATAAAAGATATCCGGGCTGCAGAGACTTTACCATTTTTTAGTGCTGACAAAAACGTGGTCCCCAGGTGGGAGCAAAGGGTCAAGGAAGTTCGTGCAGACGGTGATACATTGGGCGGAATTGTAGAGATAATGGCCACGGGGGTCCCAGTGGGGTTGGGCGAGCCTGTGTTTGATAAATTGGATGCACGGCTGGCCTACGCTTTGATGAGTGTTGGGGCTGTAAAAGGGGTTGAGATCGGACAAGGGTTTCAGGCCCCAAGACTTCTGGGCAGTGAAAATAATGACCCTATTACCCCTGATGGTTTCGCAAGCAATAACAGCGGGGGGATATTGGCGGGCATTTCTTCTGGCCAGCCCATTATTTGCCGGGCAGCAGTAAAACCTATTCCTTCTATTGCCAAGCCACAGCAAACCATCAATAAGGATAATCAGCCTGTAGAGATCAATATTGGAGGTCGTCACGATATTTGCGCCATTCCCCGTATTGTTCCGGTACTTAAAGCTATGGTTCTCATGACTCTGGCTGACATGCTTCTTTTACATGAAGCAAGGCGTAGGTGGGTGAGTGGATAGTTAGCGTGTGGCTAAGTATTCTATGTCATTAACACAAGGCGTGCGGGAGATAACAAATTTTAGCGAACGCAGCAGACGAATAGCAGCGAGAGAATAATTTTTAAGTCAATGGAAAAGTTTATTGGGGCAAGATGATTTTTTTGTTTAAGAAGATAGTTTCCCGTCTGTTATTTCCCCTTCCTTTATGTGTGGAAATTTTGGGCCTGGGCCTATTGTGCCTGCTATTCAATAAAAAGCGAGCCGGCAAGATATTTATTTTTGTGGGCTTAAGTTTACTTACGGCAATGAGTGTAGGACCTGTAGCTGACAAGCTTCTTAGCCCTTTGGAGCATAAATATCGTCCGTTACAGGAAGTTCCTGAGGGTGTGGAATTCATAGTTGTTCTGGGGGGAGGTCATGATTCTGACCCTGCTCTGCCGCCTAACTCTCAGATTGGCCGTTCAGCATTGGCCAGGGTGGTGGAAGCCCTGCGTTTAAAAAACAAACTCCCCAAGGCAAAAATTATATTCTCCGGAGGCAGGTTAAACGACCCCCAGTCCAATGCTTTGGTTATGGCCCGGGTGGCCAGGATCTTGGGTTTGAAAGAACAGGACATCATTTTAGAAATAGAGTCTAAAGACACCAAAGACGAGGCCAGGTTGTTAAAAAACATGCTTCAAAACAAATCATTTGTCCTGGTTACCTCTGCTTCACATATGCATCGGTCCATGCTTTTATTTCAGGCCCAGGGCCTAAACCCCATTCCTTCTCCAACAGATTATTTAGCCAAGGAGAAGAAAAGATATAACCTCTGGGACTATTTCCCCAGTAGTGATGGCCTGGAAAAGATGGAACGAGTTTTTTATGAGTATTTAGGTATGGCCTGGGCCAGACTTAGAGGACAGATCTGATATGCTTTTCTCTTCCGGGGTACAAACTCCAATCTGGCTGCCGCCCTTGGTGGCCTCAATCATATCCTTTTTTACCTCTATGGGGGGTGTCTCCGGTGCTTTCCTTCTTCTTCCCTTTCAGATGAGTTTTCTTGGCTTTACTTCGCCGGCAGTGAGCGCGACTAATCAGCTTTTTAACATTGTGGCCATACCTCCTGGGGTCTATCGCTACCTTCAAGAAGGGCGGATGGTTTGGCCCCTGGCCTGGGTGGTTGTGCTGGGAACCTTGCCCGGTGTGTTTATCGGAGCCATTGTCCGGGTAGTATATCTGCCAGATCCCAAAAGTTTTAAGTTTTTTGTCGGGCTGGTGCTTCTCTATATCGGGGTTAAGATGATTAAAGAGTTGCTCAGGACCGGGGACGGGATGAAAAAGAGCAGCGAACAAAAGTTTGAGCAGTTGGTTAGGGAATTCAGGCAGAAAAAAAGAAACCTGGGAAGGGACTTGCCCATTGTTAAAGTACAAAAATTTTCTTTGAATAAAATCTGCTATGAATTTTACGGACAAAAATTTGAGTTTTCAACTTTAGGCATTTTTAGTTTGAGTTTTGCTGTGGGTATTATCGGAGGAGTCTATGGTATTGGCGGTGGCTCTATAGTTGCCCCGTTTTTTGTTTCATTTTTTCGCCTACCTGTTTATACCATCGCCGGGGCATCCCTGATGGGTACTTTTGTCACCTCCATTGCAGGGGTGATTTTTTATCAGGCTATTGCCCCTTTTTATCCTCACCAAGCAGTTTCTCCAGACTGGCTTTTGGGGCTTTTGTTTGGCCTTGGTGGCATGGTTGGGATGTACTTGGGAGCTCGTTGCCAGAAGTATGTTCCAGCCAGTTGGATCAAAGCTATGCTCAGCGTAATAATTTTCTTTACAGCCCTGAAATATGTCTGGGGATTTTTGAGGACGCTGGGAACTTAAACTTTAAAATACGGTTATTTGCATACCCATAGGGATACTTTGTCTAGATTTTTAAATATGTAAGAGCTGGTTGAGCCCATAAATAGTTTAGACATGGTGTTTTGATGCCCTCCTGTTCTACCCATGGCAATAACCGCATAATTATTGTTCAGGGCATGTTTTAGGATTGTATGGCCGGTGTTTTTGCCCCGGACGACCTTTACTTCTATCATATCCTCGGGATAGTGGTTACTTACCAGTTGTTTTTTGGTTTTGTTGATAATTTCACTAACAGCGGTGGAAGAATTGTTTTGAACATGGAAAATTGTAATCTTATGCTCTGTATGTTTTTGCATGATAAAACCTACATGGTCGGCCACGCAAAGGCTTTCTGGAGTCCCATCAGTGCACAAGAGAATGTTTTGACGATTTTTTTCTGGTTTACGACAGATCCAGAGGGGGAAGTCAATTTTTTTATTAAGGACCTGCTTACTTACACTATCTTCAATCAATTCTTCCAGAAGAGATATGCCTCTGCGTCCCAATAAGAGTGCATCATAGAAACCACTTCGGGCATAATATACAATATCCTGCGCAGTCGATGTTTGTCTGAATTGAAGGTCTTCTTTTATTTGTTCTGCACAAAATCCATATTCCAGCAACATGTTTTGGGCCTTGTGCAAGGTTTCAAAACCATGACGTTTATAGGTTGCGGCCAAGTGTTTGGCTTCTGTTACATTTTGTCCTGCGCTTGAATCCAGCACAATATTTTTCCTGGGATTAGGGGCAATATACAATAGATCTATAAGCAAATCTTTTTTGTTTTTAAAAAAATAAGCTAGAAAACATATGGCATATTGAACAGTGTAATCTTTACTGACAGTTATGAGTAGGTGTTTCTTCATGAGCTTTTTAGGTACGGGCCTTTAATGTGGCGTTGTTTTCGGCCTTTATCTGTTTGACTAAACGAGTTTATTAATCATAGTGCCGCGGCCTTCGTAGGCTGCACGCAAAATCGATGTCTGAAATTCCTGGTCTTGATTAACCAGGCTGTTTTGATATTGATTAGAATCCATACGGTCCAGTGTTTTCTGGATCAGTTGTGCCCCAAATTGATTTTGTTTGAGGCTTTGAGTGAACATCTCCATGGAGAAACTGGTTTGTACGTCCATATTCTCCTCCCAACTCAGGCCGAAAACAACACCTATTCTATTAATCGGATGATTTCACTAAATCAGTAGGGGAAAAAATCAGTTCTTGTCAAACCAGGTCCTTTGCGTTTAATGGATTCCAGATCTCAATTGTCCAATCTTGAAACCCTCCAAATCTTCTAACCATCTAATAATATGCAACGATTTAAGCTTGTTAGTGAATTTAAACCACAGGGAGATCAGCCCAAGGCTATTGATACTCTGGTTAGAAATATTGAGCAAGGGATTTCAGACCAGATTCTTTTAGGTGTGACTGGCTCTGGAAAGACTTTTACCATGGCCAATGTAATTGCCAGGTGCAACAGGCCCGCCTTGATTATGGCCCCGAACAAGACCTTGGCTGCTCAATTATTTAATGAGTTCAAGGAACTTTTTCCGCATAATGCCGTGGAATATTTTGTCAGCTACTATGATTATTATCAGCCAGAAGCCTATTTGCCTCACACGGACGTTTATATTGAAAAGGATTCCTCTATTAACGAGGATATTGATAAACTTCGCCACTCGGCCACCCATGCCCTGCTTACCCGGCGAGATGTGATTATTGTTGCTTCGGTTTCCTGCATTTACGGGCTGGGATCACCAGAATATTATGCTCAGATGGTCATCCCCGTTGAAGAGGGACAAAAAATTGGCCTGGAAGAGCTCATGTCCAGATTGATTGAAGTGCATTATGAGCGTAATGACTATGATTTTCATCGGGGCACTTTTAGGGTCAGGGGAGATGTATTGGAGATCATTCCCGCGTACAGGCATGAACAGGCTCTGCGTATTGAGTTCTTTGGAGATGAAATTGATGGTATATACGAGACAGATCCTTTGACCGGCGAGATAAAGGGGCAGATAAAAAAGACAATGATTTTCCCGGCCAGTCATTATGTATCAGACCAGGCCAATCTCAAGCGAGCCATGACCGCCATAAGGGAGGAACTCAGGGAAAGACTTCTCTGGTTCAAGAAACAAAACAAATTAGTAGAAGCCCAGCGTTTGGAGCAAAGGACACAGCTTGATCTGGAAATGATTGAGGAGATGGGCTATTGTAATGGGATAGAAAATTATTCAAGGCATCTGGATGGCCGAAAACCCGGTCAGCCTCCAGCCTGTTTGCTGGATTATTTTCCAAAGGATTTCCTTTTGTTTGTTGACGAATCGCATATCACCATCCCTCAGATAGGGGGGATGTATAGTGGGGATCGCTCCAGAAAGAAAACTTTAGTTGAATTTGGTTTTCGCTTGCCTTCAGCTTTGGATAACAGACCCTTAAACTTTGACGAATTTTTAGCCAGAATAGGCCAGACCGTTTATGTCTCAGCTACGCCTGGAGACTGGGAGTTGGAGAGGTGTGCAGGGGTTGTGGTCGAGCAGATTATTCGACCCACAGGATTGGTGGACCCGGAAGTGGAGGTTAGACCTACAAAAGGACAGATGGATGACCTGATGCATGAGTGTTTGATGCGAGCACAAAGAGATGAACGTGTGCTGGTGACTACACTGACAAAAAGGATGGCCGAAGACCTGACCGAATATTTGCAGGAAAGGGGTATCAAAAGCAAATACATGCACTCTGATATTGATACTCTGGAAAGGGTGGCCATTATCCAAGCCTTAAGACAGGGGGAATTTACGGTATTAGTGGGTATAAATCTTTTGCGTGAAGGTTTGGATTTGCCAGAGGTGTCACTGGTGGCTATTCTAGATGCAGATAAAGAGGGATTTTTACGCTCTTACCGTTCCCTTATCCAGACTTTTGGCAGGGCAGCAAGAAATATTTCAGGAAAAGTTATCATGTATGCTGACACCATTACCCGATCTATGCAAAAGGCTATGGAGGAGACAGAGCGGAGGCGTAATAAACAGATAGAATTTAATAAAGAGCACAATATTATTCCGCAGACCATTAGCAAGAAGAAAAGCAATGTCCTTTATGATTTTTATCATCAGGGTACGGATGTTTCTCAGGCTAGTGTAGCTGAAAATCTAACAGGGTATAATCTGACTCCGGAAGAAATAGAAAGGCGGATTAAAAATCTGGAAAAGCAGATGCGTCAACTTGCCAAAAATCTGGAATTCGAACAGGCTGCAAAGGTGAGGGATGAAATTTTTAGATTGAGGCAGATGTTGTTGGAGCTGTAAAATCGATTTATCAGTTAGGGACAAAAGACCAGGGGGCAAGAAGTTTGTATTTGGTTGGCTGTTCAAACATTAAACCATTTAATAAACTGCTCAACTATCAACAAGGATAGAGATTGAAAAAAATTGGTTTACTTGGCGGAAGTTTCAACCCAGTGCACATTGGGCATTTGCGTCTGGCTCTGGAAGTGGGAGAAAAAATGCATCTGGATGAGGTCCATCTGGTCCCGGCGTATATTCCTCCCCATAAACAGACGAAAAATGTTCTGCCTTTTGAGTGGCGGGTAAAGATGCTCGAACAGTCTATTTTGGGCGTGGACGGGCTAAAGTTAAACCTGATGGAAAAGGAAAGGCCGGAAGCATCCTATACTTATGTTACGTTAGAGAGCTTCTTGCGCCGTGAACCTGAAACTGAGCTTTTTTTTATCCTGGGCAGTCTTGATTTATTGACAGTCCCTCAATGGTTTAAAGGAAGAGAACTTCCCTATCTGGCCAATTTTGTTGTTGTCGACAGGCATGGTCAGACTGAAGATGAGATACATGAGTTTGTGACCAGCTTTTGGCCGGTGGACAAAATCATTTCTGGAGGATGGAGTTTACACCGGGGGAAGAAAATATATTTTCTCTCTCTACCCCGCTTAGATATAAGTTCATCCCTGGTTCGCCGCAAATGGTTGCATGGTGAAAACATCACCTTTCTCGTACCCGGGCCAGTGGAAAAGTTTTTGGATGAGAACAGGGAAGACGTTGTTTTCTATTGGAAAGGTTGAGAGGTTAAAAGATTAAGAGGTAAAGATGTTAGGAGAAAATTAAGGACTTTCTATTAACATTTACATTTTAGCCTGTTAAAGCCTGTGAGCAAATCTTTTTATCAACTTAATTCCCATGCTTTATTCCAGTCTTGGTTCCTTTCATGCTGGTACAAAAACTTGGACCCATCTAAAACTTGCTTGCGGACAGAGCATAATGGGATATTTTAGGTAAACAAATATTCTTTTTATTATCGATAGTTATGGTTAATATCGCAAAGTATTTAGTCCAATCATCCCGATGCTCTGCTTTTCCGCAAGCTTTGTCAAGATGGGTTACCCAAGCCGTTTGTAATGCATTTCAGAAACCAAGACTTTCAATCAGCGGTGAAAATAGGGTTTGGCTACAGGCCTTCTAACCTTTTTTCCCTCTAATCATACTTGACTGCGCTAATGCGCATGAGTTTTTCCCATTTATGAAAGGCCTGGATACGTCTAACTGTGCCGGTTTTACCGCGAATCACCAGGGAATGGGTCACAGCGCCATCTCCGGTATAGCGCACGCCCTTTAAGAAAGTTCCCCCGGATATGCCTGTTGCCGCAAAGAAGACATCTTCACTTTTGATCAGGGAATCAACAGTGAAGATCTGATTCAGATCATATCCAAGCTCTGCCAGAGCCTTTTTTTCGTGCTCTTTTTGAGGGTCAAGCTTGGCCAGAATCTGTCCTCCCAGGGCCTTAATAGCACAAGCAGCCAGCACGCCTTCTGGGGTACCACCCGTACCCATCATTATGTCGACTTCAGCCAAGGGGTCTACTGCCATGAGTGCACCAGCCACATCGCCATCTGTGTGCAGTTGGATTCTTGCTCCGGCCTGGCGGATTTCCTGGATCAGGTTTTTGTGCCTGGGTTTATCCAGGACAAAGACTACCAGGTCATCTACGTCTTTGCCCAGGGCCTTGGCTGTATTTTTCAGGTTTTCTTCAACCGGGGCATTGATATCGACCACATCTTTTGCCTCGTGGGGGACGACTAATTTTTTCATGTAATAACTTGGACCCGGATCATACATGGTCCCTTCAGGTGCTACTCCCACTACTGAAATGGCATTAGGCCGCCCAAAGGCCAGGAGATTGGTTCCTTCTACAGGGTCAACTGCCACATCAACCCTTGGTCCCATGCCTGTGCCCAAAGTTTCCCCGTTGTAAAGCATCGGGGCCTCGTCCTTTTCTCCTTCACCAATTATAACTTTGCCTGCGATGTCTATACTATCAAAGGACAGGCGCATGGCATCCACAGCAGCCTGATCTCCGGCATTCTTATCTCCTTTACCCAGCCATCGGGCTGAAGCCAGGGCTGCTGATTCTGTAACTCGCACCAGATCAAGGGCTAAATTTTTTTGCGGGGCTTCCATTTCTGCCTCTCGGATTGAATTATAAAGTGGTTTGTAAATTAATTCTAGCAGTTAATATTTAATTTAACCATTCAATCATTCAATTTAATCAACAAGCTTACTTTTCACAAATTCAACAATGTTTTCAGGAGTGAAACCATATTTTTGGGCCAGTTCTTTGGCCGGGGCAGAAGCTCCAAAATGGTCGAGGCCAAAGACTGCTCCAGCTAAACCAACGTATTTGTACCAGATATCTGCGCGTCCGGCCTCAATGGCAAATCTTTGCCGGACATTATCCGGAAGAAGAGTTTGTTTATACTCTTCGTCTTGCTCGTCAAACAGCTCCATGCACGGGACACTGATAACCCGAACTTTTTTGGGCTTCAATAGCTGCGCTACTGACATGGCCAGGTGGACTTCTGAACCGCTGGCCATGAGGATAATTTCCGGGTCGTGATCAGGTGGGTCGAGTAATATATAGGCTCCTCTTTTTACCCCATCTTCTATCTGTGGATACTGCTTTAGATCCAGTATGGGTAAACCCTGACGTGTAAACAAAAGAACACTCGGGCGATTATCCTGTTTTAATGCCAGAGAAAAACAGAATTTACTTTCGTTAGCATCAGCAGGTCTGAAAACCAGGAGATTAGGGATAAGACGCAATGAGCTGATATGTTCTACTGGCTGGTGAGTAGGGCCATCCTCGCCCACATAAAAGGAGTCGTGAGTAAAGATATGCAGGACAGGCAGTTTTTGCAGAGCGGACATGCGAATGGCACTGCGTTCATAGTCAGAAAAGACCAGAAAGGTGGCCCCCAGGGGAATTATTCCGCCATGCAAAGCCAGGCCGTTTAAAATTGCGCCCATGGGAAACTCTCTGACTCCAAATGCTAGATATCTTCCCTGTGGGTTAGTATTACTATTAAAAATGCCTGCTGTTTCCCTGAAATGAACAGTCTGGTTTGATGGATCAAGATCGGCTGAACCGCCCATTAGATTAGGTATTTGGTCTATGAGCTTGTTAAGGCATTGACCAAATGCCTTGCGTGTGGCCAGAGGTTTGTCCGGATCAAATTCGGGCCAGGAGAAGTTTCTCTCATTAGCCGGAGTGTGGATAAATTCCCAGAAGTTGGCTAGCTCGCGGTTTTTGTTCAAGTTGTTTTTTAAAGTTTCTTCCCATTCTTTTGCCTGTTCGCGCAAGCTGGGAAAGCGGCTCCGGAAATGGTCTGTAATTTCATCTGGCAGGTAAAATTCTTTATCCACGGGCAGGCCGAGTTTCTCTTTGGTTGCCTTGATCTCTTCTGGGGAGAACGGAGAGCCATGAGTGGCCTCACTGCCTTCTAAAGTGGCACTGCCTTTGGCCATTGTAGTATGGCCTATAATCAGGGTAGGTCTGTTTTTTTCTTCTCTGGCTTGCCTGATCGCCGTACGAATTTGTTCGTGATCGTGTCCGTCAATTTCAATTACCTGCCAGCAAAAACCTTCAAAAATCTTTTTGTAGTTGGAACCGTCGCATCTGGAAGTTGGGCCGGCGAGCTGTATTTTGTTACTGTCATAAAAAACAATCAGTTTGTTTAGTGCCCAAAGTCCTGCCAGAGCAGCACTGCCAAGGGCAATGGGTTCTTGCAGGTCTCCATCTGATGCAAGAACATAGGTGAAGTGATCACAGGTATCTGAGCCAAGTTTGGCCCGCAAAAAGGATTCGGCAACAGCCATGCCTACGGCCATGGCAAAACCCTGTCCAAGTGGACCGGTCGTGGCTTCCACTCCAGGGGTCAGGTCGTGTTCAGGGTGTCCTGGAGTACGGCTACCCAGTTGACGGAAATTTTTCAGGTCATCTATCTTTAAGAAGCCGCAAAGGGTGAGCAGACTGTACAGGAGCATGGACTCATGTCCAGCGGAAAGGATAAAGCGGTCTCGATTGAACCATTCAGGGTTATCCGGATCGAAATTTAAAAATTCTTTGTACAAAATATAGGCAAAATCAGCTGATGACATCGCCCCTCCAGGATGACCTGAGTTGGCCTTCCTGGTAGCATCCATAATCAGACCTTTGATAATGTTTACTGTTTTTTGATCTAATGTGCTCATTGTTTATGTAGGGTTAATGGTTTTAAAAAATGAAACGGAGAGACGGGGAAACGGAGAAGAGGAGAGTAGGGTAAGGTCTTCATAGCTTCTTCCTTCCCGGTTCCTCCGATTCTCCTTTTCACCTTTTCAATAATAATTTATGTGGCCCGGTACAAGCTGCCCCTGCTGTCAACAATAAAAATGGTTTTAGTCAAGTAAAAATTTTCCGTTTTACCTGAATCCGTGAATTTTTTTCTTGGCATTGACCGGAGGACAGCACCGAAGCAGCCTTCAGGTCGCCGGCTGCTTCCGGTCTCCGGCGTCTGCGGTTAAGAAAGAAAAGGCAAAATCCTAAATCCCGAGAAGCATAAATTGCATGTACAGCTGCACTAACTATTCTAAAGAATCAATAAGCTGGATGCGGCGCAAGTGTCTTCCTCCCTCGAAGTTGGCCTCTAAAAAGACGTCCACAATGCTTTTGGCCAGCTCCACCCCGATAATTCTGTCTCCAAGGCAGAGAACATTGGCATCATTGTGCATTCTGGCCATTCTGGCCATATACTCGTTGAGACAAAGCGCAGCCCTTATGCCCTGAAAACGATTGGCAGTTATAGACATCCCAATGCCTGAACCACAGATAAGAATTCCCAGGGTCTGTCTATCCAGGACCTCCTGGCAGAGTTTGCGGGCATAGACAGGATAGTCGCAGCTGTTTTCATCTTTGGTGCCAACATCAATTAATTCATATTTGGGGCTTAAATAAGCTATCAGCTCTTTTTTTAAACCCAGTCCTGCGTGATCAGAGCCAAAAATTATGGGTTTGGAAGTCATTTTGTTCTCCTTTTGTGATTTACAATGCGGTAAGTTGCCCCTTCCTGGCATTAGGAAATATCAGGCAGCCAGTATGGAATAAGGCGATATCCGTTAAAGTCAATAATTTTAGGCAAGTTGGTCTTCTTCAAATTTTTGCTTCCTGCGTTGAATCAATTCTTGCCTGATTTCTACAAGCTCCTTTTCTAAATGGGCAATTTCGTCCTTTAAAAAAGATATTTGTTTAAGCGCAAGGTCTGTCTCTGGCTCAGAGGTGTCAAGAGAGCCCGGAGGAAATCCCTGAATTTGGTCATAGATACAGCGGCCAAGATTGGTGTATTCTTGATCCAGCCGTTTTTTTAGTTGTTTAATTTCCCACTGCCGGCAGATTTTTATAACTGACCATTTTAGTTCAGCAAAGAGTACTTTCCATCCGGTTAGTATAATCCTTGTTATTTCCCTTAACGACGGTACGTTTCCTTTTTCAGAGCTACCTTCACCTGGTACTTTTTCCATAATTTCCTCCTTGCTCCCACAGTGCAAAAATGATTTTTTTGCATGGGAGTCTTAATATTTAAGTTTTAAGTTGTTTTAATGAGTTGGATGAGTTAATTTGTTGCCAAAGTTGCAAAATTTGTTTTTACATAGACCTTCTCCTTGTTAGACCTAAAACTTAAAACTTAATAAATTTTTTCTGCGTATCTCCTGGCAGGTTAAGAGCCAGTTGTTGCTTCTCCCAGGGTGTTTCTTTTACTAGCAAGGATTTGATTCTGATGACTGCCTGTTCGGACTTCGGTAAGAGAAGGATTATTTTTCTGGCGTAAGCATCGTTTTGTTCCTGAGTATATTGGTTGAGTTTTGCCTGCCATACGTCACCTGCTAAGAAAATTGGCCGGGCCTGGTCATTTAAAGCCAGTTTTTTTACTTTGCTCATGGTGTTGAAGCTAAATATCCAAAGTCCGTTTTTAAATTCGACTTTATCAAATTGGCTGGGAATAATTTCACTATAATGGCCCAGAAGGATCATGGACAACTCTTTAAGGTTGAACGGGGTTGGATACCCCAGGGCAGTAGCTCCTTTTTGGCCATCAGGATGAAAGTAAAGAGTTTTAAGGGCTGGAAAATAAGCTTGCCAAAGGTATTTATCTTCTCGCCAAAGAGAAAGTGTTTGGCCTATTCCTGCTTCTATATTCATGCGAATGGGATAATTCAGATTTCCCCATATTGTAGCCAGGATCCGGTTTTTGCGGCGGGCAGAAAAATAATTAATGCTGGTTTTAATTTTAAAGGAAAGGCCAGCTTGTGTCTGATTCCTCCAGAACCTGGACCAGAGTGTAGAAGGAGATTGTTCTGGAACCGGTTTTTTAGGGGCGCAACCTAAAAAAAGAATTAGAAATAGGAGGATAACTGATTGTAGTCTGTGTTTCATGGCCCGTGGCTTGTGGCTCGTGGTACGCAGCTTGTAGTTGTCAGTTTCCATCTCTAATTTGACTTCCTGTCCCCCTGGTTATTGTCTCGCGCGTCTTGCTCCCTGCTTGCAGACAATTCATCAATTTTTTTCTTGATGGCTTCTCTGTTGCTGGGTTTAAGTTCCAAGGCTTTTTTATAGCCCCGCAGGGCTAGGTCTGGCTTGTTTAGAGCTTTGGCAATATCTCCGTAATGCTCCCAGATGGTCGGGTCCGGGTTGTCTTGAGCAAATTGAATGGCCCTATTTATTTCTTGCCAGGCCTTTTTAATCTTATGTTGTTTAAAATAGACCCAGGCCAGCGAATCCAGGTAATAACCATTGTCAGGGTCAATTTTTAAGGCGTTTTGAATCAGAACGAGTGCCCGCTCCAGGTCCTTGCCCATCTCTGCCAGAGTGTAGCCGACGTAATTGAGGGCCTGATCATGGTCAGGATGACTGGCAATGATTTTTTCCATTGTTGCTATGGCCTGATCGCGCTTACCCATTTTATCAAGAATTACTCCCCGGCGAAATAAAAGTTCTGGTTCATTGGGCCATTTTTTTAAAGCCTTATCCAGAGTTTTCATGGCCTGTGTAAATTTGTTTTTGTTCTCATAAATGTTAGCCTGCAAAAGCCAGAACTGATTTTGGCGGGGGAATTTTTTTTGCCCCATGCGAGTTAAGCTCATGGCCTGTTCGAGTTTGTTCAGTTGCATTAATAACTGGATGCGAAAGAGGAGGGCCTGATGGAAAAATTTATTATCCTCTGGAATTTTGTTTAAAAAATCCACTGCCTTTTGTGCGTCTTGGTCTTTTTCATAAGCCAGAATAGCCAGATAAAAATAAGTACGGGCCGGGAAATCTTTTCGGGACATGATTTCGGCAAGAACTTTTTGTGCATAGGAGTAGAATTTATTGGAGATGAATTTGTTTACTGCCTCCAGCTTGAACTGTTCATGTTTTGGGCCTTTGTCCACAAGGAGCATGGCTTTGTCGGGATTGTTTAATTTCAGGTTCAAGTCAATAAGTCTTAAAAGTAACTCCGGACTCTCTTCGCCCATTTGCAACAATTGTGCGTAGGTCTTTTCAGCTTCCACATAGTCCTTGTTTAATTCGTAAACAAAGGCCAATTCTGCCCAGGCTTCTATGAATTTTGGATCAATCTGAACGGCTTTTTTTAAGAATTGTACAGCCTTATTTTTAAGTCCCAGTCCGCTGCTGGCCCGACCAAGGTAATAATACATGATCTTGGTTCGCCTTGGTGAAGGAACTTTTTTTAGCAGGTCCAGGGCTTGGGCGTATTTTTTGTTCTGGACATATATAGCTGCTAGCTCCTGATAGATGGGATAGTCTTCCGGGCTGAGCTTTAAATACTCTTCTAACGTGGTGGCTGCATGGTCAAATCTCTTCTCCGCCAGGTAAGATTTAGCCAGGGACAGGTAGAGGTCTCTGGATTGGGGGAATTTTTCGATACCCTGTTTAAGGGTGGTTCTGGCTTCACTGAATTTGAGATTCTGCCAATAAAAATTGGCCAATTCCAAATATAAGAATGGGGATGGGTCCAGTTCCAGTGCCTGTTTTAGAGCTGCTTCTGCTTGAGCATACTTTTTTTCATCCTTCAGTTCTTGGAATTGTAAATAATAAAAGGAGGAGCTGGCTTGTGGTGAGAGTTCAAGTGCTCCTGGACTTGCACCTTGATTCTTGGGCAAACAGGATGCCATCAAGTTTAGAGAGATGATAAGGATAATAAAGATTTTACTCATTGTTGATAAGACTTCCTGTTTGCTATTTAGTATTTGTTTTATAAAGTTCAGCCTTGTTAAGGCTATGTTTATTTAGCATTTCTGTATTAAAGGTCTGATTTAATTTTTGATAAATGATTTTACCTATTTTCAAGCCACAGCGTATGAATTCAGGGCCATACAGCCTACCAGTTAGTGTTCGAAAGGTAGATTCTATAAGTTTTATTTTTTCCAGCCCCTGAGGAAATCTGGCAATAATTTCCTCTATGGTCCATTCTTCATAATTACATATTTCCCACAGGGTGGTCACAAAATTATCTGGGCCCCAGCGGAATTTATCCGCATCATATAAGACATTGCTTAAAAAAAGGCTTTTATCATCTTCACAGGGCGAAATTTCTTTGAAAGCCTCATGATTTTTTATTGCAAGGGTGATTGCAGAGATGTCTGTATCATCTAAAGGGTAATTTTTTAAAATTGTTTTGCAAAACTGGGCCCCTTTGAGGGCATGGTCAGGCTCCAAACGACAAATATCGTGTAAGAGTCCGGACATTTGGGCCAGGAGGCAGAGGTGTCTTAGTTCGGCATGTGGCAAATATTTGCCTTCGATAAGAACCAGGGCACCGGCTTCAATACTCACTTTTTTGGAATGTTCAACACCATGTCCATAGCGATCATGTAAAAAAGGCAAGACATCCTCACGCAGGCGAAAGATTAAGGGATGGTTAAAGAAGAAGTCCTTGGCCTTGGACAACTCAGCTGCGAAATCGGAGTAAAACTGAGGGATAAAATTTTGAGCCAGAATTCCAGCTTCTTTTTTTAGGGCATTAAATTTTTCAATCATTTAAGATCCAGTCTTCGGAGAAGTCTTCAATATTTTGTTTTAAATGGGCTTTGATCTTTTGCAGTAACCTGGCTTCAATCTGACGGACTCTTTCGCGTGTGATCCCGTATTTTTCGCCTATTTCGCGCAAGGTCAGAGGATTTTCTGCCAGCAGGCGCAGTTCCAAAATATCTTTTTCCTTTTCATTTAATTTTGGGATGAGGTCCTGGAGATTTTGCTTAAGTAAATTGGCTGTTTCCTGCTGCAAGAGCTTATCCTCAATGCCTGTTCCCAGAGCCGGAATAAAGTTCAGAGGCGTAACATCCCCATCCTCACCATATGGCATATCCAAAGAAAGGTCTTGCTGACTAAGGCGTTGTCCCATTTCAACAACATCAGCTTTTGATACCTGGAGGTTTTTAGAAATGGTTGAGGAGTCAGCAGTAATCCCCATGGACTCAAGGCGCTGTTTTTCCTTGGCCAGGTTGTAAAAAAGTTTGCGTTGGGCTTGGGTGGTCCCGATTTTAACCATGCGCCAATTGTCCATGATAAATTTGAGAATATAAGCCTTGATCCAGAAGGCAGCATAGTAGGAAAACTTTATGCCCTTGTCCGGGTCAAATTTTTGCACTGCCTTCATTAAGCCCACATTACCTTCTTGAATAAGGTCCAGGAGATTTTTCATCCATTTACGCTGGAAGTCCATAGCTATTTTCACGACCAGACGGAGGTTAGAAGTAATCAATTTAAAGGCCGCCTCCTGGTCGTTTTCCTGACGGTATTTTCTAGCCAGTTCAAACTCTTCTTCAGGAGTGAGCACAGGAAACCTGCTTATTTCCTGGAGATAGATTTTAAGTGGATCTGCAGGAACTGGAGGTGTCGAAGATGAAGGAGGAAGAACAAAGTTTTCGGGTAAATTGTCAGTATTTTTTTTAGGGGCGCGGATATCGCTATTTTCTTTTTTTTCTTTATTTTTGGACATAATTTTGAAAGCTTTTTTTCGGGTTAGGGTCCTTGGTTTATATTGCAGGGTACTACTTGTACGGGTTTTGCTCGTCTGCGCGTGAGAATTGGCGTCGTCACTTTAAATTACAAGCTTAGTTTTAGCTATCGACCCCCACTTTTGTTTATACGCTAAAATATAAATCTTTTCCAGTTCAGAACTATAGTTTTTATTTGTCCTTTTCAAGGATTTTGTTTATTGCGTTCACTGGATTTGTTGTCTCGTCAAAGGCACCAGCGGATAGTAGTTCTTTTTATACTTTATATCTTGTTTTGGCTACTATTAACCAATACCCCTGAACCTTAAACTTTAAGAATCGTATGATGTTTAGAAAAGCTTTAGAAGACAATCAGATTTTAATCTTTGATGGTGGCATGGGCACTCTCTTGCAAGCCAAAGGTCTTAAGCCCGGTCAGTCACCTGAAATATTCGGCCAGCAGCATCCAGAGGTTATCGAGGGCATCCATAAGGATTATATTCGGGCCGGTGCCCGGGTAGTGACTACAAACACCTTTGGCGGAACCAGGTTTAAGTTGGGCCCAGACATTGATGTCAAACGATTTAACAGGGAAATGGCATTAGTGGCCCGCAAGGCAGCTGGAGACAGGGCTTTTGTTGCAGGCAGTGTTGGTCCAACCGGCAAGATGATCAAGCCCCTTGGTGATGTAAGTTTTGTCGAACTGGTTCAGGCCTTTAAAGAACAGATTTTGGGTCTTGTCCAGGGGGGTGTGGATTTGATTTTGGGCGAGACGCACTTTGACCTGGCAGAAGCCAGGGCCGTTGTTGTTGCAGCCAGGGAAGTATGTGATCTGCCCATAGGTATTTCCATGACCTTTGAACAGGGCGCTAGCCTTACCGGAACAGACGGCCTGACCTTCATAGACACCATGCAGAACATGGGTGTGGACATGGTGGCTACCAATTGTAGTGCCGGGCCGGAAGGTTTTTTGACCGTGGTCCGGGAAATGTTGCAAAGGCTTGAGATTCCACTTCTTGTTGAGCCAAATGCAGGTCTTCCTGAACTGGAAAACGGACAGACAGTGTTTAGGTTAGGTCCGCAAGATTTTGCCATGCAAACGGCTAAATTTGTTTCTCTGGGCGTAAAAGCCCTGGGCGGATGTTGCGGAACCACCCCCGAACATATCCGTGCTCTTTGTGCTGAGATTAAAGACCGGAAATATGTCCCCCCAAGCCCTTCCAAAAAGCCATGTATAGTATTGACATCCAGAAGTCAGTCCGTTCCTTTTGGGTTTGAATTCAAGCCTGTGATTGTTGGCGAACGCATCAATCCCACAGGTAAAAAGGACTTGAGTGCGGAACTTCAGGCGGGGCAACTAACACGGGCTGTTGAACTGGCTCAGGAACAGATTGAGCAAGGGGCTACTGTTCTGGATGTTAATGTTGGCGCTGCCATGGTTAATGAACAAGAAGTTCTGCCGGCTTTGATTGCTGCTTTAGTATCCAGGTTCGACTGTCCGTTATGCCTGGATTCCAGTAATGAAGAGGCGATAAGGGAAGGTCTTTTTCAATATCCAGGTTCAGCTCTGGTCAACTCTATTAGCGGGGAAGAGGGTAAGATGGATCGGTTAGGCCCGATTTGCCGCGATTTTGGAGCACCTTTTATTCTTTTGCCCCTGAAGGGAAATAAACTACCAGTCACTGCTAAAGAACGATTGAGTATTATTGAATCTCTACTTGCCAGGGCCTTTGACTTAAATATTCCCAAAAGGCTCATCTTGGTTGATGCCCTGGCCCTGACGGTTTCTTCTAAACCAGAGGCAGCCATGGCCTGTCTGGAAGTTATCCGATATTGTCGGGAAAAATGGAACCTGGGAACCATTATGGGTCTGTCCAATATCTCTTTTGGTCTTCCGGCCAGGGAATTGATTAACTCTACTTTTTTGGCCATGTGTTTGGCTCACGGGATGACTTCTTTTATTGCCAATCCCAATTCTGCTCGTCTTCAGGAAACACTTTATGCTGCCAATGTTCTTTTACATAAAGACCCTCAGGCTGGAGAGTTTATTGCCAAATTTTCTCGTTGGTCACCCGGTGAGCAAAGGATAGTTAAGGAGCAGGATAAAGACCTGTCTTGTGAAAACGCTTCTAAAGTACAGCTAGCGGTAATTAAAGGAGACAAAGATAGAATCGTGGAACTCCTTGAACAGGAGGTAACAGAGGGTAGAGATCCTTTTGAACTGGTGGATAAAGAGCTAATTCCGGCTATTACCGAGGTGGGGGAAAAATACGAGAAAAAAGAATATTTTTTGCCGCAGCTTCTGCTCAGTGCGGAGACCATGCAAAAAGGCTTTGAGTTTTTAAGACCTTTTTTGGAGAAAAAAGGAAAGAAAAAAGGGCCGAAAGTAATCATGGCCACGGTTGAAGGCGATATCCATGATATAGGCAAGAACATTGTCTGTTTGATGCTCAAGAATTATGGGTTTGATGTTCTGGATTTGGGCAAGGATGTCCCTGCGGAAGAAATTTTACGGGCAGTGCGGGAACACAAGGCCGCTCTTGTAGGCTTGTCCGCCTTGATGACTACAACTATGGTAAAAATGGAGGATACTATTAAGTTGATTCGTAAAAAGAATATCCCCTGTAAGGTCATGGTTGGTGGGGCAGTGGTAACTGAGGTTTTTGCCCAAAAAATAGGCGCGGATGGTTATGCTAGCGATGCAGTGGCCGCTGTAAAACTGGCGCAGTCACTGGTGGAGAAGTGATTGGGCGAAAGGGTGAATGGGAAGATGAGGGACTGGTCATAAGTTAATAAGGAGAGAGAAGTATCATGAGAAGATTAACGATTTACATTTTTGTGTTATTTTTGTTTTGCACGGGACCAGGGTGGGCAGGAGAGGTGTCTGATGTGCCTACCATTAATCATCAGCAATTGATTTCGCGCATAGCGCAGGCCAGAGGTAAGGTAGTCGTATTGAATTTCTGGGCTTCATGGTGTCCACCCTGTCGTATGGAAATCCCTGGGCTAATGCAGATACGCAAAAAATATAGTCAGGAAGTTTTGATCCTGGGGGTTTCTGTAGATGAAAACATAAATATGTTACGCATGTTTTTACAGAAAAATAAAATTAATTACCCGGTTTTCTGGGCCACTCCTGATGTCAATCTTGTTTTTGGGGTGCGCAACTTGCCCAAACTGGTTGTCTATAACCAGGAAGGGGAAAATGTACTGGAGCATGAAGGCTACATGTCTCCTGAGCAATTGGAGAAAGTGATCAATAAATTGTTGAAAGATTAAAAAGCTCGACCAAGTTTTTGCTGTGATTAACTGATTAATTTGTTTTTTATTTAATAAATTTTGTGTTTCCTTCGGAGCGGGACTTAATTCAATGAATTCAAAAAAGGAGCCAACAATAAACGCGTATCTGCGTAAGGCCAGAATTTCCGATGTAAAGACGATCCATCGGATATTAATGGATTATTCACGCCAGGGGTTATTGTTGCCCAGATCATACAGTGAATTATATAGTCACCTGCGTGATTTTTTTGTGATCGCGGATAGGGATACTAATGAAGTTTTTGGCTGCTGCGCTTTAAGCATAGCTTGGGAAGATTTGGCTGAAGTTAAATCTTTGGCAATTGAACCTCCGCTGCAAGGGCAGGGATGGGGACGGAACCTGGTGGAAGCCTGCTTAAGCGATGCGGTAACTTTAGGTATTTATAAGGTCTTTACCTTGACCTATCAGGTTGAATTTTTTGAAAAGTTAGGGTTTAAAAAAATAAGCAAGGATGTTCTGCCTCAAAAAGTCTGGGCCGATTGTCTGCGGTGCCCTAAATTTCCAGAGTGTGACGAGGTGGCCATGCTCATGGAAATGTAGAACCGTATTGATTTGATTTTTTTGTGTTTCCATTATAAAAAAAAGTTAATGTTATAATTAAATATCATCAATTTTAATGTCTACACAAAGAATAAATTTATTATTGTCTTTTTTAAATAAGTTGGAAATGGTTACGCATTTATTACCAGTAGCTAATGATATGTATTGATCGGTAACATAAGATGATATATTACAGTTGATTAGATAGAAAAAATAATCTCTGCAACAAAGGTCGTCCCCTTTTTGTGCTGGTCTATATAAAGGACCTCTTGCTTTTGGAATAAAATGACGATGAAAAATGGTGTCTGTTATTTGGATTCCATTATTGTCTATAATATAAGCACATTCTATATCTGGATAATATTCTACGATTTCTTTTAGCTTTTGTTCAAAGTAAGTAACATCAACAACTCGGATTTCATTTAAAAGGCTATTGATAATTTTTGAGATAATTTTCTTATAGTGCTGGTGTTGTTTCCTTTTCTTTCGAAAAATATCAACCATCGAATTTTGGAAGTGAGAGGATAGATTGATTGTTTTGCGTACAGTTTCGTCAAAGTTTAATAATGAGGGGTCGCCAGGCTTTGCAAAGTAAAATCCTTGAAATATATCAATATCAAATTTTAATATCTGCAAAACTTCTTCTTTTTTTTCTACGCCTTCCGCAATTATCAAAGTGCCTATTTCTTTAGATAGGAAAGAAAAAGATTTCAAAACCTTGCTTTTACGCCATATTTTATCAACATCTGCAATCAAGCTTCTGTCTATTTTGAGAATATCAGGTTTTAACTCGGGAATTCTATTTAGGTTTGAATAGGAGGCTCCTACGTCATCCAGCGCGATCAAAAAACCATAGTTTTTATAAGTTTCCACAAACTCTTTAAGTGCAGCGGTATTTGAAACCTTTTTTTCAGAGATTTCTATTACAATATTTTCTGGAGGAAGGCCTTTTTGTTTTGTTGTATTGTTTGTATATCCCGTGCTAACTACTCCTTCGTCTAAAATTGATGAGTCATGGTTTAAAAAAAGCATTAACTTGTTGTTCTTTTTATATATTTTAGAAAAATATTCTAATGATTTTTCTCTACATAGTCTGTCAAACTCAATGTTTATTTTTTTTTCTCTAGCACGAGAAAATAAGACGTTTGGTGGAATTATCTTGTTCTTGTTTATTCCCCGACACAGAGCTTCAACTCCTATTATTTGTTTTCTTTTGATAGAAATGATTGGTTGAAAATGTATAATGATATCTTCGATATCCAACAATTTAAACACTGTCTCCATTTTTTCTCCTTTAGAGAGTTTATCTGGATAACAGGGACACATTTTGATTCTGCCATGATTTTAGATTTTCGTTAAGATTTTCTAACTCGCCTCTTTTTCACTTTTGCTGTGGTAATAAAGTAATAGGTTGATTGGTTTGGTTGACGTGTAAAAAATTGTTTTTTTTAATAACGTAACGACATTTATACAAAAAAAATGCCATTGTTCATAGTTGGCCAGATTTTGTCAGTAACCATAGACAAATCAAGATGTAAGGTAAAAAAATTTTTTAGCATAAGAGGAGATAGTTGTTTCAACAAAAATGGCAAAGTTGAAGTTCAATTTAACAATTTTGATATTTTTTTGAAGATTTCTGCTGACACAGAATAGAGACTTGTGCAAATGAATGGATCAAATAGACTAATATACTTTCTTCGTTGTCTGACAAATTTTATCGTGTTCTTGGGAGGCTTAGTTTTATGAACAAAACTCCACTACTCAACCCAAGTGCAGCCATCGGATCCACCCAGATGCCTAGAGGATATAGTGGGTATTTATTGGATTCTTGCGGGTGGCCTAGTTCAGTAAATTTTGATTAAGCCATGGGATGCCTGGATTAGATAGTTGGATATGGCGAAGACGTAAAAACATAGACCTGCAAGTAGAATTGAAAGAGATATTTTAAAATGTCTGGTTTTTGCGTCCCTGATTTTGAGGATCATAATGAAGCTTTCAGGCAAATCATCTGCGTGAAAGGTGGAAATCCAGCGTAACCTGCTTACTCCGTAAAGGGCAGTAAAAAGCGCAGCCAGGATTGTACAGAGTCCAATAACCAAAGGAATGCCGCTATAAACTCCAGCAGCTACAATCCTGTGCCCTGAAAAACCGGTCACCGTTATTGCCAAGGCGCCTAATTGAAAAATGGTTTGGTTGCGTTGGTTGAGAACTGAAAACTGATGTTGCAGGGACTTCCATACCTCTGCCTCAGATCCAAGGATTTTCAACATATGTTCGTATTCTCGTTGGTAGTACTCTTTTTCCTCTTTATTGACCATCATTTGCAAACCTTTCTGTAAAAAAGGTAGCCCTTGAATAATATCGGGGCTTCCGACTATATTCCCATTAACAGCTTAAATCAAGACAAGCGATAAAAAATTCTTCAATTACGAGTCCCACTTTACTGGACTCGTAATTGAAGAAGAAACGAAAGTGATTGGGTAGGTTCCATGAGATAAGAGCGAGTTGATATTCATGGAAGACTTGTTACTCTTGGACGAAAGAAACTATAACTATAGCTTACACATAGCAATATATTTTTTTAGGCTATGCTATTGGCACTGGCTGACAGACCAGTACGGAGCATGACTAGTACGTGACTCACCTGATGTTTCAGGAATATGTCCCTGCTTTGATAGGGTGTTTTCCAGCCAATCGCTGGCCACCTTGCCCTGGTCTACGGCAATAATTTTATCTGCTAGTTTAACGGCCTCGGCCAGGTCATGAGTGACCATGATTATGGGCAGCTCAAGCCTATCCCTAAAATTCATCAGTTCTTCCTGAAGTCTTTTTTGGGTCAGTGCGTCCAGGGCAGAAAATGGTTCATCCAGCAGGAGCACGTTTGGCCCCCTTGCCAGAGCCTGTGCCAAGGCGGCACGTTGCCTTTCTCCTCCGGACACCTGGTTGGGCTTGGCTTTACGAAGGTGCCAGATTCCGAAATATTTCATTAATTTCTCTGCGCTGCCAGGGTCTTTTTCTGCAAATTTCACATTTTTGTATAGGCTCAAATGCGGGAAGAGAGCATATTCCTGAAAAACGTATCCTACCTTTCTTTTTTGGGGAGGGACAAAGATATTTTTTTCAATATCCACCCAGAGTTTACCATTGTAGATCACATGTCCCTCGTCCGGTTTTTCCAGTCCGGCAATGATTCGGATGAGGGTTGTTTTTCCCGCTCCGGATGGCCCAACCATAGCTAGAAGTCTTGCGAGCGGGCAGCAAAAGGTAACATCAACGGTAAAGTTCTTAAGTTTCTTTTTGATTTTAACTTTTAGGCCCACGTTTATTATCTCCTGGACAAACGATTTACTATCAACAGAACCGCATAACTCATTGGAATAAGTATCATGGAAATTAAGGCGGCTTCCTTGTATTGTAGACTTTCAACGTATTCAAAGATGGCGATCGAAGCCACTTTTGTTTTTCCTGGGATACTTCCTCCGACCATGAGTATTACCCCGAACTCGCCCATGGTGTGGGCAAATACCAGGACTGCCGCTGCGGCGACCCCCCCAAAAGAGTTGGGGAGGATAACCTTAAAAAAGGATGCTGTTTTGGAGCAGCCCAGAACGTACGCACTCTCCAGGAGCCTCGGGTCGATTTTTTCAAAAGCTGTTTTGAGCGGCTGCAGGGCGAATGGCAGGCTATAGATCATGGATGCGATCACGAGGCCCGAAAAGGTAAACACGAGACGAGAGCCAAAAGTCGCTTCCCAAAAGAGCCCCAAGAACCCTTGAGGCCCCATGGCTACCAGGAGATAAAACCCCAAGACAGTTGGCGGAAGCACCAGGGGCAGGTTAAAAAACGCCTCCACCAATGACTTTCCGGGGAAACGGCAAAAGGCTAGCCAGTAGGCAACTGGCAGAGCCGCAGCAACAAGAACCGAAGTAGTCACCAAAGACAATTTAGCAGAGAGAATTATAGGTGTGATATCCATGGCTTAATCGTACCCGAACTCATCATGAACAATTTTTTTGATTTTTGGTGAAAGAATATAGTTAAGGAATCGTTCAGCTGTTTGTCTATGTTTAGAGCCCACCAGGATGCAGGCGGCCTGGTTAATGGCCCCACCTTCTTCCACCATCCAGTATTTTCCACCCTTGCCCTTGCCAAGGGCTAAGGAAAGGGCAGTAAATGAGACATCCACGCCACCGGTAGTGGCGAATTGGAATGCCTGGGAGACGTTTTGTCCATACACCAGTCGAGGTCTAAGCTTTTCCAGGAGTCCTCGTTTTTGCATGGCAGTAACAGCGGCCTGGCCATACGGTGCGGTTTTTGGATTAGCCAAGCCGATTTTTGACGCCTTTGATACTACATCTGTCCACTCAGCTTCTCCAAAAAACTTTTTTTGTCCGGTCCATAGGGCCAATTTACCTTTGGCATAGATAACCTGGGGTTCGGCAAGCTTTTTTTCGCTGAGCAACTTAGGCCGGCGCATGTCTGCAGCAAAAAAGAGGTCAAAGGGCGCACCGTGGATGATCTGGTTATAGAGCATCCCTGTGGAGCCGTAGGATGTAAGTATTTTTATTCCGGTCTCCTGCGTAAATAGTTTGGCAATCTTTTGCATGGGAGAAATAAAGTTGGCAGCGACGGCCACAGACAGTTCTTCGGCCCGGCCGATTCCAGCAAAGGTCAGTAAAACAAAGAAAAGACTTAACATCGCCGTCTTGATTCTCATAAACCCTCCTTGAGTTGTTAAGTTTTAGAAATTTTTTATACGGAATCACCGAAAGATATTCTCTCAAAGTTGTTGACTTTAGAGTTATTTGCTTTCGGTGCAATTCCCCTCATACGATAACACTTCTCTCCATTTTATGGCCTTAGAGATTCTTCACTCCGGAATGACGATGTATGTACATGTGATTCCGGATATAAATGATAAAACTTATTTTTTTCTTTCTTTCACACTTAGTAGTATCTAAAAGTATTGTTTTTAATAGAAATGCATTTTTGATGCCACAGTTTTAGGGTTTATGGAATGTTAATCTGTAGTTGTTAAAATAATTATGTTTTATAATGCTATATAGTTGTTTGTTGGTAGTTAGCAAGAACATGATGTGTATTGCAAAAATGGAATAGTATACAAAAAAGTTTCATGCTTTGTTGTGTTTTTTGTTGTACCGTTTGAAAAATGTGCTTAAAAAAATAGTTAGTAACAATCTATATATAATACTATTTTTAGAAGTTTTTGTAATATTTATTTTTTGTGGTTAAAGTCTCTGCCTGTTAATATGTAATGTTGATTTTTTTGTTCTCGTCATATCCCATCGTTACGGGTTTAATTCTCTCAATTCCAGATTCAGTAAGCCACTTTGTCTATTTTTTTGTTTGAAAGGCAAAATAGACTACAAATTGTTGTTCCGCTTCTCACGAAGTTTTGTTCGTAGGCGAGTTCTTTTTTTTCTTTATAGAGTAGTGATGCATTTTTGATGCCGTTGTTTTGGGCTTGGTAGAATTCTAATCTGAACACGTTAAAATCATTAAATTTTATAGTGTTAGCTGATGGTTTGTTAATAATTAGCAAACACTTCTTGTGCGTTACAAAAATGCAATAACGTGCAAAATCGTCTTGTGTTGTTGTACTTACTATTTTTGTAGTCACTGAGAACCAATCTGGACTTTTTAAAAACTTAATTAGCCATAATTTCTGTCTTGCATGGATGTCAGAAGTTTTTGTTATTTTTTGGAGCAAATGTGTCACTCCAATGTAAAAAATTGGATATTTTTTTATTCTTGTCCGAAATATTTTTTCTCAAGTTCTGTTTTTCTTAAGCAAAATTCAACATTTGTCTTATAATCTTTTTATTAATTTCAGGAATGAAATAGATTTAAAAATTTTATTTGGCTTATTTCTATATGTATCAGACAATTTTTTTTGTGAAATTAATATCTATTTTTGATGTTATAAATTTAATTTTTATAGAATCATAAGGTTTCTATATTAGAGTTATTAAAGTCTATAGCTTAAGCTAGTTTTATATTAAAAATTAGAAAACATTCTTTTTGGTACCATACAAAAATGTAATAACATGCAAAAACGTTTTATATGTTAATGTACTTATTGAGCTTTATAAGTGATAAAGATTGCTTTATTTTTTTAAAATTTTTTAGTTAATTCCAATGGTTGTAAAGAAACATAGCGTTTATTTTAGAGCTGCTGGCATGAACCTTGCCGTTATAGAGTAATATAACATCAAAACATTTTAATCGGGAGGGTTTCATGAGAAAAGTAGCTATTTACGGAAAGGGAGGCATTGGTAAATCCACTACGACTCAGAATACAGTTGCTGGTCTGGTGGAGATGGGGCGGAAAGTCATGGTTGTGGGCTGCGACCCCAAGGCTGACTCCACCAGGCTCTTGCTTGGTGGTCTGGCTCAGAAATCCGTTCTTGATACCTTGCGAGAGGAAGGTGAGGACGTGGAGTTAGATGATATTCGCAAAGCCGGTTTTGGTGACACCTATTGTGTCGAGTCAGGTGGACCCGAGCCTGGTGTTGGATGTGCTGGCAGAGGCATCATCACATCCATTAACCTTTTGGAGTCTTTGGGTGGCTACGAAGAGTCTGAAGGTCTCGATTATGTTTTTTATGACGTGCTTGGTGACGTTGTTTGTGGTGGTTTTGCCATGCCTATTCGTGAGGGCAAGGCGCAGGAGATCTACATTGTCTGTTCAGGTGAGATGATGGCCATGTACGCGGCCAACAACATCTGTAAGGGAGTTAAGAAGTTCGCTGAGTCAGGAGGCGTTCGCCTGGGCGGGCTGATCTGTAACAGCCGTAAGGTGGATAACGAAAAGGAGATGATCGAGGAATTTGCCAAGAAACTAGGCACGCAGATGATCTATTTTGTGCCCCGCGACAACATGGTTCAGAAGGCTGAGATCAATCGCCAGACCGTTATTCAGTTTGATCCAAAGGCAGAACAGGCTGCTCATTACCGCAATCTGGCCAAAAATATCGATGAGAATGATATGTTCGTGATACCTAATCCTCTTGAAATAGAAGAGTTAGAAACATTGCTCGTTGATTTCGGTCTGCTAGACTGATCGGGTTGATTTTTGAGTTGAAAGCCGGATTTGTATAACTCTGAAGAGAGTATGTTGTCTCAAAAAAGTTAATTAGAAGGAGAATAAATTATGATCATGGTTCGTGCTATTATCAGGCCGGAAAAGAGCACAGAGGTAATGAAAGCATTGCTTGAGGCAGGTTATC
>NZ_JAGUQP010000013.1 GCF_018704065.1 Desulfovulcanus ferrireducens
GACCAAAAGCTGAGTTACGGTGTCTTGATGCACCAGAAAGTTGAACGGTCTGTCACGCCTAAATTCTTATTTCTTTATCTCTTAAATTTGAAAACAGGTGATGTAAACATACGAGAAAGTTGAGTTACCATAACTATCAACAATAAAAAGAATATTCATTTATGCTAAATGTACCATTATGCTCTGCCCGCAAGCAAGTTTTTTGCCCCGTTGAATCCAGCAAACCGTGGCTGGCTTTTGCCAGTATTCAACTGGGGTAGATGGGTCCGGGCATTTGCACCAGCTTGAAAGAAATCAGGATTGAAAAAATTATGAAAATTTGTTCTCTGATTAAGGTTTGGGCACAGAAAAGTTTAATCCTCCCAGGCCGATTTGTCTTCCTTGGGTTCCACATGTATGTTTACGTGAGCATTGGGCAGTCTCTTTTGTATATTCTCTTCAATCTTACAGCACAAATCATGGGCCTCTTTGACACTTTTTTGACCTGAAACAAGCATATGAAAATCAATAAATCGTCTAACACCGGACTTTCTTGTCCTTAAACCGTGATAATGAACCCCATCACCAGCGGATTCTCTTATTGTCTGGTCAATGGTTTGCAACTCATCTTCGGGCAGGGACCTGTCCATTAAGCCCAACACGGAGCGCTTTATCAACGAATACCCGGAACACATAATATTTAAGGCCACTAAAATCGCAATGATCGGATCTAAAATAACCCATTCCGGTATGAAATAAATTATGCCCACGCCAATAGTGACACCAAGAGACGTCCAGATATCGGTCATAAGATGTTTGGCATCGGCCTCCAGCGCTATGGAATCAAAAAGTTTGGCCCCTTTCAACATTATCTTTGCCACAACAAAGTTAATCAATGATGCAACCGTTACGACAAGCATACCCACCGGTAAATAATCCAATTTTTGTGGACTCTGAAACCTGTTTATCGCTGAAACTATAATGCTTATAGCAGCCACTATAATTAAACTTCCCTCGAATCCACTAGCAAAATATTCCGCTTTGTCATATCCGTAACTGTGTTTGTCATCGGCTGGCCGTGATGCAATGCTTATAGCCCACACCGTAGCAAGACTGGCAACAAGGTTGATCAAAGATTCAGCTGCATCTGAATAGAAACCAATTGATGAGGTTAATAGATAGGCCCCAAATTTTAGAGCCAGAGTCAATATAGACGCTAATACAGATAATAATGCTATGTTGCGTGGAGGTAATTGCTTAACCATGTTTTAGATTTCAAAAAAACTAGAGATTTAATGTCCGTATAAAGAACCAATTTTTTTAATAAATAAAGCTCATCAGAAGACATTTTTTATTTGACAACACCAAATTGATCTGAAAATCTTTTCAAAAAAATAAACGTAATTATTGCTTATGTCAAAAACCTGGATATGCTCAAAACTCCCAGAATTTGTTCGTGATGTGTTGCGTGATTTTTGCTTAGTCAGCCAGCAGCTTGAGCAAGAATTTCAGTACCTCGATCAAACCGGGCAAATTCGTTTCCAATTTTTTAAGGATATTTTAGGGGAAAAGATGAATAAGGGCCAATTATGGCACTTAAAGGATACTGCTCATATTTTATTTAAACATGACCCCAAGGCTAAACTGATAGGCCAATATCTCGATTGGTCTCTGGGATATATTTTTCATGAATGTATGAAGCTAAGAGAAGATGCCTATCAACAGGAAAATTATCGACCCTGGTTTGAAGAGATCCAGTCGCAACAATCACTCAGCCCTGAAGAAAGGTTAATTACCCAAGAACTTCTCCAAGTCATTGAACAAACCAAAGAAAGTATTGATCGCGAAGTAAAGAGAGTACGCTTTATCCAATTTCATTGTAGACGCCTGTTTATACTTTATTTACCATACCATAAGGACAACCCATTGTTGGCCCGCTTTTTATTTGCCAGACATGAATTGGTCAAAAATGTCTTTAAAACCGGAGGTTATAACGAACTCATCCAGGCCATTTATGGCGATGCTCCTGAACATATGTATATACTGGCTGCACAGAGCCTGCGTTTGGGAGGATGGATTGACGAAGCAAGACAAGCAATAAAGCAGGCCCATCAAATGGCTCCGAACAACAAACTTGTCTTGCAAGAGATGAAATTAATTGATAACAACTTAGAAAACAAAGGACCATTAAATGCCAAATTTCAAAATTATAGGAGGCTATCATGAGAAAATTATTTTTTATTGCTTTATTTGCAACGAGCCTGCTGGCCTTTGGTTGCGCCAAAAAGCAGGTAAAAGCCACGCCCGCGGAGCCACCAGCTCAGGTACAAGAACAAATAACTCAACCTGCGCCTCAACCTGCTGTTCAGCCTGAACCTGAGCAAAAACAAGTTGTTCAGCCAACCCCCATGGAAATTTATGAAAGCACTTATGCTTCTCTCCCTACCGAGCACAAGGTAGTCAAAGGAGAGTGTTTATGGTGGATTGCCGAATACAAGCAAATTTACAACGATCCATTTATGTGGCCATTGATTTACAAGGCTAACAGGGACCAAATAAAAAATCCTGATCTTATCTACCCCAATCAAGTTTTTGTCATTCCTAGAGATTTCACTCTTGACGAACTCAAGGAAAGTCGACGCCAGGCTGGTGCTCCAAAACCTTATTTACCACCTGAAAATGCCAATTTGCCTGCAAAATTACGAGCGGATCTAGGATGGAGCTTCTAATAGAGAAAATATTTTATAATTAATATCAAAAACAAAGCCCCATCCTGGGTAGGGATGGGGCTTTGTTTTTAAAAATCTGCTCAAACCATACCTTCACGCCCTAGAGCCTGTGGTAAAACTCCATTTTAACCGTTGATAGAAATCCTGGTTTCTTGAAAGCATTGCAAATGGCTGGCTAAGCCATCTTGGCGAAGCTAGCGAATAAGCAGAGCATCGGGGTGATAAAGCTAAATATCCGGGACTATTTGCCATAACTATCATCCCAAATGCCCTATTATGTTCTGCCCCCAAGCAAGCTTTTTGCCCCGTTGAATCCAGCGAAGCGTGGCTGGCTTTTGCCAGTATTCAACTGGGGTAGATGGGTCCAGGCATTTGCACCAGCTTGAAAGATATCAGGATTGAAAAAAATTATGAAAATTTGTCCTCTGGTTAAGGTTTGGTCACAGGCTCAAAAATATTTGGTGTTAGAGATATGGAGAAAAAAATATGTTTTTAGTCAAATTGACCTGCTTGACAAAGATGACCGTTCTGACTCACTAATTAAATGAAAGGAGTTGTTAAACCCTCAAAATACACGTAGCGTTTTTATTCAGACTAGTATCAACTGTTCCAGAAGTTACTCTTTAAAATTCTCACATTCTGGACCAAAAGACTGTATTTATTACTATGTCAGGCCATAATAAACAAACTAACAACATCCTTTGCTTTAGTTTTAGGTAAATTTCATGCAAACGGAGGAAAGTTATGAAACTAAAATCATTGATTCTGATTGCCGCAACCCTATTACTCTTTGGTTGTGCAACTCTAACAAAGGGGCCTGAACCTTCATCTCCCGAACCTGAAACGACTCCTCCACCAGCTCCGGAAAATACCAACAGTTACTATGATTTTGATGATATTCCAATACCAAATGAAATGAAATTGGATCCCAAAAAATCGATCCTATTTGAAACCCCGGATATGAAGGCTGGAGCAGTCGTATTTAAAGGAAGAGTAGATGCTGTATCGTTGTTCAACTTCTTTTTAGCCAATATGCCCAAAGAAAACTGGAACATGCGCAGTTATTTTAAATATGGTCGTTATATTATGGTTTTTGAAAAACCAAACAAAGATTGCATCATAAGAATCATCGACCATCCGATTACAACTGAATTGCAGATATGGGTCGCTCCAAGATTCCGGCAAAAGTTGGGTCATTTTAGTGATTCACCGGAAAATCTAGAAAAGAATCTTTCCCAATGAAGAACTCGTTTCCGCTTTTCACCCATTATTACGGTAAAAGGGCACATTTGGGAATATGCGGAAGTATTGCCGCGTATAAAATACTTGACCTGCTTCGTTTACTTCTAAAGTCCAATTTAGATGTTGGCGTAACCTTAACAAAATCTGGGAGCGAGTTTATCCCTGCGCTGAACTTTCAGGCCCTGGGTGCGGATCCTGTCTTTACGCAGGACGATCTCCTTCAGTCAACTTTTGCCCATTTGGCCCCCGGACAAACTGCACATACTTTACTCATTGCTCCGGCAACAGCAAATATTTTGGCCAAAGCAGCACATGGCATTGCAGACGATCTTTTGAGCACGCAAATAGTATCTTTTCCCGGTCCAATAATTTTTGCTCCGGCCATGAATCCAAAGATGTGGCATAGTCCTGCGACAAAAGAAAATTGGCAAAAACTAAAATCGCGCGGCTATATCTGCATTGAACCGGGTGAAGGTCATGTTGCTTGTGGTGATACCGGTCAAGGACGTCTACCATCAATTGAAAATATTTACTTTCCCGCATTAAAAGCCATAACCCCTCAAGATCTCATAAATAAAAAAATACTTATTACCTGTGGTCCAACTCGAGAATATTTCGATCAGGTTCGGTTTTGGTCAAATCCATCCACAGGCAAAATGGGTCTGGCCTTGAGTTTAGCTGCCTGGCTTCGTGGCGCCGAAGTCCACCTGGTTCATGGACCTATAAATGTTTTGCCACTACCCGGACTAAATTTATATCCAGCCCACTCGGCCAAAGAAATGTATGCCGTGTGTATGGATTTATGGCCAAACATGGATATGGGTTGTTTTACAGCGGCAGTAGCTGACTTTTCCCCTGAGTCCTGTCCGGTTCCGAAATTTAAGAAGTCAGATACCCGGCAGCTAAAAATAACATTTACCAAAAACAAGGATATCCTGGCTACCATTGGAAATTTAAAAACCAAAGCACAAAAATTAATTGGCTTTGCAGCAGAGGCTGAAAGTCTTCATCACAACTGCCTGCAAAAACTTAAGAAAAAAAACCTGGATCTCATTATTGGCAACCTGATAACGGATGAGGATTCAGCTTTTGCCAGCGATCAAAACAGGGTATATGTTTTAGACCGTACTAACAGACAGGAAAGTTGGCCTTTACTTCCCAAAACAGAGGTAGCCTGGAGGATTTGGGATTGGATTTTAACTCTTTAGACATTTCAGAAAATAGCCGAGTTTTAACTCAACTTGGGCTCAAATACTTCCTTGCCGATCCTGAACCACCAAAGCCAAAAAAAACATCTTCTCCCTCAACACCCAACGACCAGAACGCTTCTTTTATCTTACCTAAAAATATAAAATTAAAACTAAGTAAACTTTTGAGACCAGCCTACACTCTATGGATATATGCTGGTTTTACCTATGACCTCTCCATAGAAGAGGTAACAGACAGGAAGCGACTTATAAGAAGCATTGTTCATCAAGTGCACGACAAGCTCAATTGGCCTCAGGGTTCGATAACCTTTTGGCCAGTATTTAACTTTAAAAATGACAATCTTGCTCCAGATATCCAATTATTTCAGTATGGTCTGGAGCAAATCAAGCCAATTTATATTTTTTGTTTCGGAAAAGATGCCTTCAAAACCTTGTTCCCTGACCAAGACTTTGAGATTAAGAAATTTTATTATGGTTCTTATCTAGTCCAGGCTTTGCCAGATTTTGATCAACTGCTTCCAGATAATCGTGAGTTAAAAAATTTGGTTTGGCAAACATTAAAAAAATACACTCCCCAATAAAAATTAGTCGGTGAATGAGGGGATGGGAAGATGGGTAAATGGGTCAATGAGTAAATGGGTAGATAGGGGGAAGAGTAGGGAGGAGATGGATGATATGAAAATGACTTTTGAAACTCAACTTTCTGACATGATTAACATCCTAAAATTACTTCACAATTGAAGAGTGCATTTTCTGAAATGCATTACAAACGGGTTGGGTAACACATCTTGGCGAAGATTGCGGAAGTGCTGTGCATAGGGAGGTTATTCCATCGAACTTTCGAAACCCATCATAACAACAAAAAAGGCATTAAATAATATTCTATTGACTAACCCCATTATGCACAGCCCGCAAGCAAGCCTTAGATGTGTCCAAGTCTTTGTTAGGATTGAAGAAAATGAGCTCGCAAATTAACTCAGAAAGTTAAGTTTTGAGATTTTAGAAGCTTGGCCAATGCAGAAGGAGCAGAGTGGTGCATGGATGTTTCCCCTGACCCTTACCACTTAATTCACCCCTTATCTTCAGTCTAATTATGATTGAATTATTTTTTTTTAATTGATAAACGCACGCATTCGTTTTTTGCGTTATGTATTGGTCAAACTCAAAACATAAAGTTAACATTCGTACTTTCATCCAATAAAAAATTATAAGATTAGGAGTAGTTAATGAAGGTTTTAGTCACTGGGGCTGCAGGATTTATAGGTTTTCACTTGTCTAAAAAATTCTTAAATGAAGGGATTAAAGTAATAGGAGTAGACAACCTTAATGATTATTACTCTGTCCAGCTTAAAAAGGATCGTCTGGCTCAACTCGTTGACAATCCCGACTTTAGTTTTCATCAACTGGACATTGCCGATAAAACCGGACTGATGGAACTATTTAGAAAGGAAAGTATAACACATGTTGTTAATCTTGCCGCGCAGGCAGGAGTAAGATACAGTATCGAAAATCCAATGGCTTATGTTGAGTCAAATATCGTAGGTTTTGCCAATATCCTTGAATGCTGCCGGCATAACTCTATAAAGCACCTTGTTTTTGCTTCATCAAGTTCTGTTTACGGATTAAACACCAAAATGCCCTTCAGTGTTCATGACAACGTCGACCACCCAATCAGTCTTTACGCGGCAAGCAAAAAGGCCAACGAATTAATGGCTCATTCTTATGCATATTTATATAAACTTCCTTGCACAGGCCTGCGTTTTTTTACTGTCTACGGACCATGGGGCAGACCAGACATGGCCTTATTCTTGTTTACCAAGGCGATTTTAGAAGGAAAACCAATCAAAGTCTTCAACTACGGCAACATGCAAAGAGACTTCACATATATAGATGACATTATCGAGGGTGTGTACCGAGTAACCCTACACATACCTAAACCCAACCCAGACTGGTCGGGCTCACAACCAGACCCGAGCTCAAGCCCAGCACCGTACAAGATTTACAATATCGGAAACAACAACAGCGTTTCTTTAAACCATTTCATTGAAACCATTGAAAAACATTTAAACAAAAAAGCAGTTAAAGAGCTTTTACCACTCCAGCCTGGTGACGTGCCAAAAACTTACGCCGACGTTGACGACCTCCAGCGTGATGTTGGCTTCAAACCAGATACCCCGATAGATTATGGCATAGAGCAGTTTATAATTTGGTATAAAAAATATTATCAGATATAAACACCAAGAAGGATGAGAAATGGCTCTCAAAACTTTAAAAAAGGAATTGACACAAGTTTTCGAACTTATCAAAAAGCCATCCCAAGAGGGAATACTGCCGAACCTAGACCATGTACAAAAATTCAATCGTTTAGCAACTAGGATGCACACCCTGGCAGACGACGAATGGGCAGAAGAATGTGAAGACTTCGCCCATTTAGCCAAACAACTCTTACAGGCTGTAAACCAGGGCGACCTACAAACTGCCGTAATGCTAGTAGAATCTATCAACGACGCCCAGTCTTTCTGCCACAAATTTTACAGATAATTTTAAATTGTTTCACGTGAAACAATTTATTTAAACAGATCTAAATTCACCTAATTTAAGTAAGAGAGGGGGCTAAGTGAACGCAAAAAGGATAGTGGTAGCAAATCAAAAAGGGGGTGTTGGCAAGACAACGACGGCTGTAAACTTGGCCGCCTCGTTGGCTGTAATGGAAAAAAAGGTTCTCTTGGTTGATTGTGATCCTCAGGCCAATGCTAGCAGTGGGTTGGGTTTAGATGTAAAAAAAATTGAGCAAAATCTATATACCGGCTTGATTGGCGAGAGTAAGCCACAAGAGATAATACATGACACGAGCTTAAAATTTTTAAAAATTATCCCCTCATCACATGACCTGGTGGGTGCCGAGTTGGAACTTTTGGACAGGAGAGAGCGAGAATTTTACCTGTACAAATTAATTCGAGAAATAGAGAAAGATTTTGAGTACCTAATTTTTGACTGCCCACCTTCATTGGGTATAGTGACGGTAAATGCCTTATGCGCGGCTCAAAATTTACTCATTCCTCTACAATGTGAGTACTATGCTTTGGAAGGCATTGCTCAACTTTTACATACATATGAGCTCGTCAGGGCAAGACTTAATAGTGAATTAAATATTCTTGGGGTGTTGCTGACCATGTTTGACAAGCGAAATAATCTCTGCCACCAGGTTGCAACTGAAGTACGTGGATATTTTCGAGACAAAGTCTTTCAGACTATAATTCCTAGAAATGTGCGGTTGTCCGAGGCGCCTAGTTACGGCAAACCTGCAATTAGTTATGATATCAGGTCGACAGGGACCATTGCTTATTTGGAACTAGCCAGGGAATTGGTTAAAAAACTGGTAAGTTAGTAATAAGCGATCTGGTAAGTTAGTAATAAGCGATAGGGGATGAGTGGATGAACAATATTAAAACATCCACCCATTAACCCATTAATCTTCTTTAAAAGGAATAATCTCGTATTTTATGTGATCCTTAAAATGTCTCTTAATAATACGAGATTTACATTGTAAACACTGAAAAGAAACTAAGCCGGCAATATTGGCAGCTTTTAGGAGAAATTTTTTGGGTGTATCGGCTGTCCAGTCAGAAGTTTCAGCACCACAATTGTCACAGACAACATTCTTTTCAACCGGGTATCTAAAATCCCAAAATTTTAAAAAGTTCTCCCAATCTTCTATTGGCTCCTCCATGACCTGGACAGTCTCATTTTCTTCAGAAGTACCCAAATGTTTGTCTATAATAGGATTAACTTCATCCTCAATGGCATGCCATAGTTTTGAAGATATGAAAACGCCAATCAAAATACCTTTATGGTCATACAAACCTTGAATATCTTTATCTGAAAACATATTTACCTCCTCATGATGTAAAATTTTACACGCAAAGATTTAATTAGAATAACAAAAAAATCAAGGATTAATAATGAAAATGAAACAACGAGGTTTAGGAAAGGGATTGGATGCACTCTTAAATCCAATGGATTTGAGTAAAGATAGCGCGGGAATTACACACTTGAAAATTGACCAAATAAAGCCCAATAAAAACCAACCACGTACTACATTTTCTGAAAAGTCACTCAATGAACTGGCTCAGTCTATAAATGAACAGGGGTTGCTGCAGCCAATTCTTGTTCGGAAACTAGATGGTGAAAATTATGAAATAGTTGCTGGTGAAAGAAGGTGGCGGGCATGTCAACTGGCCAAGCTAGAAAGGGTGCCGGTTATTATAAAAAATCTTAGCAATGAAGAAGTTTTGGTTATTGCCTTAATCGAAAATATTCAACGCGAAGATTTAAATCCTATAGATCAAGCTTTGGCCCTGAAAAAATTAAAAGATGATCTAAATATAAGTCAGGAAGAAATTGCAAAGAAGGTAGGAAAAAGTAGGGCTCAAATCGCAAATCTTTTGCGACTGCTTCAATTACCTGAAGATGTACAACATCTGCTAAAAGAGAATAAATTAAGTGCAGGCCATGCAAGGGCTCTGCTCGCACTGGAATCTAAAGAAGAGATGATCGCGTTGGCGAATGAAATTATATCAAAAGGAATGAGCGTACGCGAAACAGAAAAAATTGTGCAGAACAAAAAAATAACCAGAAAAACAAAAAGAAAAGTAACATTTGATAAGGAACTTGCTAATTTTCTGGCTCAACAATTTCAAAATAAAATCAGCCCAAAAATTAAGGTTAATCTGAAAGGAAACAGGGAAAAAGGCACGATCTCTCTTAAATATAATTCTCAGAATGATCTGGAATTATTGTTAAATAAGCTAGGGATCTCAAGTGATGAAAGATAAACTGATATCGGACCTTAACAAAATTAATGGCCAAAATATTATAGTTATTGGCGATATCATGCTAGACCACTATCAGTGGGGGCATGTTGAACGAATTTCACCAGAGGCACCGGTTCCTGTTGTAAGTGTATATAAGGAAACATTTCATCTGGGTGGAGCAGGAAATGTAGCTCGAAATATAAAATCCTTGGGAGGAGAGCCTGTTCTCATTGCTCTTGTAGGCAAAGATCAATACGGAAAAAAAATTAAGGAGTTACTCGAAAAAGAAAATATAAATTACAATTTAATTGAATCGGACATTAGACCTACGACTGTAAAAACCAGGGTCATGGCGCACAACCAACAGATTGTGCGGATTGACCAGGAACAATGTTTTAAAATGTCAGATGACGAAGTAGAAAGATTGGATCATATATTAAAAAAAATAACCCCAAATGAGTATGTGCTTGTTTCGGACTATGGAAAAGGGCTGATTGGTAACGAGATATTTGAAAGACTTAAAAATTATAAAGTTCTCCTTGATCCTAAAACCCAAAATTTTGATATATATAATGATATCTTTATAATGACACCCAATAAAAAGGAGACAGAGGAGGGAGCAAATCTAAGAATCAAGGGCACTGAAGATATTATTGAGGCAGGACAAAGATTACTTGCGGATAAAAAGCTCAAGAACTTGCTGGTGACTTTGGGACCTGATGGTATGGCATTATTTAAGACTAACGGTTCGATTTACCATATTCCGACATGTGCGCAAAATGTGTACGATGTTACAGGAGCAGGGGACACGGTTATTGCTGTACTTGCGTTATGCCTTTGCTGTGGAATTAACTTACTCAATGCTTGCTGCCTTGCCAACTATGCCGCAGGGATAGTTGTGGGGGAAGTTGGAACAGCAACAACAACGAAAAAAGAAATAATCGAGACAATCAAAAAGTTAGATGTACCTAAAATTACTCAGTGGACATAGGGCACCTTGATGAACAACATCCATCAGTTAAAGAAAAATAAGCATAAGCAAGTCTTGCTTCTTTTTGTTTTTTTTCCGGGGTTAATTTTGGCTCCGGTACATTTGAACAGAGCGCCCTTAGTTCATTCCAACTTGGTATGGAATTAAAGCCTTGTTCAATTATTTTTTTATCATATGAGCGTACAAGTCGAGCATCTTTAGAATCTGTTACAATTATTAAAGGAATAGGGGGGTCAAATAAACGGGCTGCAGAAACATATTGTCGGACATAAGAAGAAACTTCACCGGGGCAAAAAGCCAAGAGCAAAACAGGTTTTCCTTGATCTTTGATAATAAAATCAAGAGTTATCGTGTATGGCTTTTGACCAATATCTAAATTAAGCTCAATTTTCGGAAAAATATTTTCCTTGGGATAGCCCTTTTCTTCGACCAAAATTTTAGCCAGGGCTTGACGAACGTCCTCGTACGTTGTGAGCTCAATTTTTTTTCCTGTAATATAATCGTAAATAGTCTGTTCTAAACTTACTTCGTGCATAGATTATCTTTTTTAAGGTTGAGGTTACGATTTTTCGCTAAAAATTTACATCTGTTGCAACCAGAGCAGAGATTCACTGCCTTGGTGGAATAACGTAGTAGTTTACAAAAACTTAAAGCTAAATAAACCAGAGAAAAAAACAAAATTACCAAAAGTATTAAAAATTGTGTATCCATCTAACTTATAGGACAGCAAAGAATTTTTTGTGCCAGTCCATGACCCAAAACTAAATCGGTTTCACGAACTTTTACTTTAAATGGTCCACAGCCACAATTATCTATCACCACTTCCGTGCCAGGGATTAAACCAAGCGCGCATAATTTTGATCTGGCCGCACAGCCAGCATTTAAGGTAACTATTTTTACACGAGTTCCTGGTGGAAATTGGTCAATGGGTTTGGGACTCATAAGTTTATTCCTCCTAACTTTAAAATTGTGTAAATACACTCATTGACCATGTCAAGCAATACATCTAATGGAAGGACAGAACATGAGCATAGATGAGTTTTTTGCTCATACAAAATTAAAAAAGCTGCTCAACCTACCAGAAAGTTTTCGCTCCAAAATTTTTGGGACGAATAAATTGACGACTGATGAAAAGTTTATTCTAGCCAATTTATATTACCTGGATTCGGTTGGTAACTTACTCGAATTTAAAACGCTGTTACCACCATTGACTGGATATTCTCAACAAAAATGCGAACTTATTTTGACTGAGCTAAATAAAAAAAACTTTATATATATGAGGAAAAACCAGGTTAGTTTACGTATTAAACCTTTAACCTACGAATAAAATTATGCCTAAAAGAAAAGATATTAAAAAAATTATGGTCATTGGCTCGGGTCCAATTGTTATAGGTCAGGCCTGTGAATTTGATTATTCTGGAACACAGGCAGTTAAAGCACTTAAAGAAGAAGGATATGAGGTGGTTCTGGTTAATTCAAATCCAGCCACAATTATGACTGACCCGGAACTAGGCGACAAGACATACATTGAACCAATTGAGCCTGAAACCGTTGCCAAAATTATTGCCCGTGAAAGACCAGATGCTCTCCTGCCAACCCTTGGAGGACAAACCGGGTTGAATACAGCCGTTGCTGTCTCAGAAAATGGAATACTCGAAAAATATGGTGTGGAGCTGATTGGTGCCTCTTTACCGGTTATCAAAAAGGCTGAAAGCAGAGAAGAATTTCGGGCGGCAATGGAAAATATTGGTTTAAAGGTTCCCAAAAGCGGGATTGCCAGAAGCATGGACGAGGTAAAAAAATGGAGTAAAATTATACCATTTCCTATAATTGTTCGTCCCGCTTTTACCCTGGGAGGCACCGGAGGTGGTATCGCTTATAATCAAGAGGAACTAGAGGCTATCGCATCTCATGGTCTTGCAGCAAGCCTGAAACACGAAGTCATGCTTGAAGAATCTGTTTTGGGGTGGAAAGAGTTTGAACTGGAAGTAATGCGGGACAAAAATGACAACTGCGTAATTATTTGTTCAATTGAAAATATCGATCCCATGGGGGTACATACCGGAGACTCCATAACCGTAGCACCAGCGCAAACATTGACAGATGTAGAATACCAACGCATGCGCGATGCGGCAATTGCTATTATGCGAGAAATCGGGGTGGAGACTGGCGGTTCTAATGTACAATTTGCTATCAACCCGGAAAATGGCGAAATGCTGGTTATCGAGATGAACCCCAGGGTTTCAAGATCATCAGCCCTGGCATCTAAAGCCACTGGATTCCCAATTGCCAAAATAGCTGCCAAATTGGCCGTAGGCTACACTTTGGATGAGATTCCAAATGACATTACCAAGGAGACAATGGCATCCTTTGAGCCAACTATAGACTATTGTGTCGTTAAAATTCCACGCTTTACATTTGAAAAATTTCCAGGCGCCGAAGACTATTTAACGACGGCCATGAAGAGCGTTGGTGAAACCATGGCTATTGGGCGAACCTTCAAAGAAGCGCTCCAGAAAGGGCTCAGGTCATTAGAAATTGGCTACCCTGGCCTGGGAAAAAGCTATAATGCTGACCTGCCAAGCCTTGATGAAATCCGCGCAAAGCTGATAACTCCTAATTCCAGAAGAATTTTTTCTGTAAGACATGCACTTCTTCAAGGGATGAGCTGCTCTGAAATCAATGAACTAACCAACATTGATTTGTGGTTTTTGCGCCAAATTGAGGAAATTGTTAAGTTTGAAACAAAATTGAAAAATTTTAGTTTGCAAGAAAGTATAACTCCGGAAAACAAAAAACTCAGAGAAATTCTTACGGAGGCCAAACAACTGGGATTTTCTGACAAACAACTGGCTATTCTGTGGAAAAAAAGTGAATATGATATCAGAAGAATAAGAAAACAATTAAAAATTGAACCTGTTTATTATCTTGTTGACACATGTGCAGCAGAGTTTGAAGCCTATACTCCATATTTTTATTCTACTTATGAGCAAGGTAAAGAGGTAGAAGTTGGAAAAGACAAGAAAGTCATGATACTAGGCGGCGGCCCGAATCGGATTGGACAAGGAATAGAATTTGACTACTGCTGCGTACACGCCTCTTTTGCACTTAGAGAAATGGGTATTAAATCAATAATGGTCAATTCAAACCCAGAGACTGTTAGCACTGATTATGATACTTCTGACAGATTGTATTTTGAACCTCTGACGTTTGAAGATGTTTTAAATATAATAGATTTTGAGAAGCCGGATGGTGTAATTGTCCAGTTTGGGGGACAAACACCGCTTAACCTGGCAGTGCCCCTGTTACGGGCCGGGGTAAAAATTTTAGGTACCTCGCCCGACAGCATTGACCGGGCTGAAGATCGAGAAAGGTTTCAGGCCTTGATCCAAAAGTTGAATTTGCTCCAGCCGCCTAACGGTACGGCCATGTCACAAAATCAGGCATTGGAAATAGCCAAAAAAATTGGGTACCCGGTAGTTGTTAGACCTTCCTATGTCCTTGGCGGACGAGCCATGGAGATTGTCTACGATGATGGTGATCTGAAAAGTTACTTTCAAGAAGCTGCTTATGTTTCACCTGAACACCCAATCTTGATTGATAAATTTCTGGAAAACGCCATTGAAATAGATGTAGATGCATTAAGTGACGGTACAGAAACCTATGTAGCGGGGATTATGGAACATATAGAAGAGGCCGGCGTACATTCTGGTGACTCGGCTTGCGTCCTTCCAGCCCACTCAATAAGTTCTGAGCTTATTAAAGAAATTGAAAGACAAACCAAGGCCCTGGCCAAAGAACTGAAAGTTGTTGGGCTTATGAATATACAATTCGCCATTAAAGATAATCAAATCTATATTTTGGAAGTGAATCCAAGGGCCTCCAGGACAGTACCTTTTGTGAGCAAAGCCACTGGCGTTCCACTGGCAAAACTTGCCACAAAAATTATGATGGGAAAGAAACTAAAAGAACTTGACCCATGGTCAATGCGCAAAGAAGGTTATTACTCGGTAAAAGAAGCTGTCATGCCCTTTAACAGATTTCCAGGAGTAGATGTTTTACTTGGTCCGGAAATGCGTTCAACAGGCGAAGTCATGGGTATTGATGAAAATGTTGGCCTGGCCTACATGAAAAGCCAGTTGGGGGCAGGCCATTTTCTTCCAAGCAAAGGAACAGTTTTTATCTCGGTGAATGACAGAGATAAAAATGAAAGTGTGTTTGCGGCCAAAATTTTTAATGAAATAGGATTTAAAATTATGGCAACCAGAGGGACGGCCAAATTCCTTGAAGAACATGATATTCCTGTTCAGGTTGTGAACAAGGTATATGAAGGACGACCTAACGTCATTGACCATATTAAAAATGGAGAAATTGATCTTGTCATCAATACATCATCTGGCAAAAAAACTGTGCAGGATTCGTCATCATTAAGACAAGCAACACTTCTATATCAAATACCTTATACAACGACCATTGCAGGAGCCAAGGCTATTGCAATGGCCATAAAAGAAAAGTCTACCTGTGGCCTTGAAGTACAAAGTATCCAAGAATATTATACATAAAAAGATTAAGGTAGTCTGTAAAAATGAATTTAAATTATCAAAAGATTAATTCCTGCCATCCCGCACCTGGCAAACTTGCACGTTGTCTTACATGCGGTGCTAGTTAGTGCCAGGCTCAGCAGGAAATGTTAACTCTATTTTTGAGTCTGTGACCAAAACCCCATGTTGACAACCAGATTATAAATCAGGATTGAAAAAATTATAAAAAATTGTCCTCTTAAGTAAGGTTTGGCCACAGACTCTTTAAGATTGATACTTCCAACTAACATTTTTAAGTCTGTAATATTGTATTTGTTTTATAATTATTAACCAAAAATAGAAAAAACTAACCAAAAAAACTAAAGTACAATGAACCCTACTAACACAAAAAAGGAATATTGTGGACTATTTGGTATTTATGGGCACCCTGAAGCAGCACGTATGGCCTATTTTGGCCTATATGCATTGCAACACAGGGGTCAAGAAAGTGCAGGCATAGTTACCTGGGATGGAAAAAAATTAAGAGAGCAAAGAGGAATGGGACTGGTGGCAGATGTCTTTACGGAAAGACATCTTAGTCATCAATTAAAAGGTGATATAGCCATTGGACACATTCGCTATTCCACAACCGGAGCATCACTCATCCGCAATGCACAGCCATTTATGGTCAAATTTAAAGACATGGCCATGGCAATTGGACACAATGGTAATCTAGTCAACACTTTTGAGCTACGTCAGGAACTGGAAGAAAAAGGTTCCATTTTCCAAACCACAATGGATAGCGAAATCATTATGCACCTGCTGGCAAAAAACTTGAATAGCTCATGTGTTGAAGAGGCTTTAATCAAAACAATGACGAAAATAAAAGGGGCTTACAGTCTAATTCTGCTTATCAATAATAAAATGATTGCCATGCGCGATCCATTTGGATTCAGACCTTTATCCCTTGGGAGAGTTGGTGCTGCTTATGTCATTGCTTCTGAAACTTGTGCATTTGATCTTTTGGAAGCTGAGTTTTTACGCTCTATTAGACCTGGAGAAATGGTCATTATTGAAGATGGAAAACTTAGAAGTATCCAGTTTGCCGAACCCAAAAAGCAGCAGTCCTGCATTTTTGAACTTATCTATTTTGCTCGGCCTGATTCTATAGTTTTTGATGAAGAGGTTTATTCAGCAAGAAAAAGAATGGGCGGTATCCTGGCTGAAGAAGCCCCTATAGATGCAGACTTTGTTATGCCTTTTCCTGACTCCGGAGTCTATGCAGCCTTGGGTTATGCTCAAAAGTCAGGGCTACCTTTTGAAGTTGCAATGATAAGAAATCACTATATTGGCCGAACTTTTATTCAGCCATCACAGGATATGCGAGATTTTGGAGTTCGCGTTAAGTTAAATCCCGTCGCTAGTATGATCAAAAATAAAAAGATTATTATCGTTGAAGACTCCATTGTCCGAGGGACAACAATCCGGACCAGGGTTAAGAAACTGCGAGAACTAGGTGCCAGAGAAATTCATATGCGCGTCAGTTGCCCCCCAATCAAATTCCCCTGCTACTATGGCATTGATTTCTCTTCAAAAGGAGAGCTTATTGCAAGTAATCATAGTGTTGATGACATTGCCAGATTCATCGGCCTGGATTCACTGCACTATTTAAGTATTGAAGGTCTTAAGTCTGCAGTAAAGAATGCGCAAAATTATTGCCTGGCCTGTTTTAATGGTGACTATCCTATTCTGCCGGGAGCACATTACGGAAAAATGTGTTTGGAATAAAAAAAAATATTAAAATGTCTTTTTAGCCGTAGACTCACGCATAATTTAATATCCATAAATTATGCTGGATATTAAATCACAGACCTTAGGCCAGGAAGATGAAGTTTTTGTGTGACAATAAAAACATTCAGTAATAACATATCCATTATATCTACTATCCTTTTTAAATATAAGCTTACTTATGTATATTCAGAAATCATCAGATAAAGATTGGATAAAAATTGCCAAACAAGTCCTGGATATTGAGATCCAAGGACTAATAAAGGTCAAAGATGATCTGAACAATTCCTTTACTCAGGCAATTGAACTTTTAGGAAGGTGCCAGGGAAGAATTGTAGTAACCGGAATTGGCAAATCCGGATTGGTTGGCAAAAAAATCGCCGCTACTTTAAGTAGCACAGGCTCTCCTTCCTTCTTTCTTCACCCTGTGGAAGGGGCACACGGAGATATAGGCATGATCAGGCCTGAAGATGTTGTTTTGGCTATATCAAACAGTGGTGAAACAGATGAATTAAACTCTATCCTGCCAAGTTTAAAATCTTTAGGTGTAAAAATTATAGGTTTGACTTCCAATTTAAAATCAACAATGGCTATGCTTTGTGATTTAGTCATCAAGGTTCAGGTACCCAAAGAAGCATGTCCTCTTGGCCTTGCACCAACAGCAAGCACAACAGCAACTCTCGCCATTGGTGATGCTATTGCTGTCTGCCTGATCAAATTAAAATCATTTGGGAAACAAGATTTTAAAAAATACCATCCTGGCGGATTTTTAGGCCAGAGACTTGCTAAAAAAGTCCAAGAAATCATGCATTCAAAAAATCTTCCCCTGACACAAACAGACACTTCGCTTAAACAGGGGCTGCACGTTCTTAACAAGGGAGGACTAGGTGTAGTATTAATTGTGGACAAAGAAAACAAACTCAAAGGAATAATCACAGATGGAGATGTGCGACGCATTGTATGCCAGGGAAATATGAATTTAAACAATTCTATCAATAATTACATGGTAAAAAATCCATATACAGCAGACCCTAATCAATCAGCGGCATCGGTACTTGATACTATGGAAGAAAAACAAATTACTGTTATTCCAATTGTTGATGCGCATAAAAGAATATTAGGAATTGTTCATCTTCACGACTTGCTCGGTAAAGGAAAATTTAAATTCTCTTAGTTAGTTCACTTGAATTTAGTTACACCAAAAGTGGTACTGAAATTATTGTTTGCTATAAAAAATCGTAAACAATCCGTATTCAAATTACAAATTAAATGAAAAAAGAATATATATGTGCTCAGTGTAGTCAAATATTTCCAACTTGCTGTAAAATAAAAAAAGAGTTGGAAGAATATTGCTTCCCTTTATCAGAATATGAAATTGAAAATATAACTAAAAAAAGTCAAATCAATAAATTTTATGTACAGGAAAAAAATTCAATAAATTTTATTAAAAAATTTATTTCACATTTACCTGAATACAGACATAAAATTAAACAAATTTTCCCGCCTAATAATTTTCACTATCGTCTAAAAATAAAAGATAACGGAGAATGTGTCTTTTTAACAGACAACGGATGTTTGCTTCAAAGGCACAACAGACCTTTTTATTGTCAAATTTATCCCTTTTGGTTCTATAATCAGAGAATTACTTATTTTAAGGACAAATATTGTCTGGCACAAAAAAAAACAGAAAAAGTTGGCCAGCTTTTAAGACTATTTTCAGTAAGCATAGAGACCATTGAAAATAATTTTAAGTTGATGATCGCAAGTCTTAGATTAACCAGGTGAGATAAAGATGAAAGTATTAAAAAATTTGCTAATAGTTTTACTATTATTGCTTATATTGATAACTGGATCTGGAATTGGCCTGTATTTCTGGGCTGCCAAGGATTTACCCGGCTTTAAGAAAATAACGGATTATAATCCACCTTTGGTAACCAAAATTTTAACCAGAAACGGTAGAATCCTGGGCTATTTTTATAAGGAAAAAAGATTCCTGGTATCATTAAACGAGATATCAGAGTGGGTACCCAAAGCCTTTTTGGCTGCTGAAGACGCTAATTTTTATCAACATGAAGGTATCGATTTTTTAGGTATTTTTAGAGCAGCTATAAAAAATTTAATGGCCGGAGGAATTGTCCAGGGCGGGAGTACCATCACCCAGCAGGTCATAAAATCAATGCTTCTTTCACCGGAACGTAGTTATACTCGAAAATTAAAAGAGGCTATTCTGGCATATCGTCTGGAAAAGTATTTAACCAAAGATGAAATTCTAACTATTTATCTTAATCAAATTTATATGGGTGCAGGGGCTTACGGTATCGAAGCAGCTGCCAGGGAGTATTTTGGCAAACATGCCTCCGAGTTAAATTTAGCCGAAGCAGCCCTTTTGGCAGGGCTTCCAAAAGCACCATCCAGATATAACCCTTATAAAAATTTTAATAGTGCAAAAAAAAGACAAGAGTATGTCTTAAACAGGTTAAAAGAGCTTAACTGGATAAATGATGAAGAATATAATCAAGCCAGGCAAACACAAATCACTCTTAAGCAAATGCCTGACCCTTCCTGGCAACAAGGTGCTTATTACCTGGAAGAAGTGCGTCGGTGGCTGATTGAAAAATTTGGACAAAACAAAGTCTATACCGGTGGTCTGGTTGTTTACACGGCAGGAGACCTGGAACACTTGGTGGCCGCTGAAAATGCACTTAAAAAAGGGCTAATCGCCTCAACAAAACGCAGGGGGTGGCAAGGTCCCATTGAGCACCTGGAGGCAAATCAATTTGATCATTTTTTAAGTCAGGAATCAGTACATCCGGATATATTGGCTCCTGGGGAGTGGATAAAAGTTTTAGTCACCAGGGTGGATAAAAAAGGAGCAGAAGTAAAGTTTGGTCCCTTTCAAGGTTGGATCGATGTAAAGACAATGGGCTGGGCAAGAACTCCCGATCCCAAAAAGGCCCCGGAAGAAGTTCCTAAAATCAAAGATGCACGCCAAGTGCTCACTCCTGGTGATGTTGTCTGGGCTTCGATTATAAATCAAAAAGAAAATAGCTCGCTTTGGAATTTATCCCTGGAACAAGAACCAAGAGTTGAAGGTGCCCTTGTTTCTCTGGAACCAGCGACAGGAGAAGTCCTGGCCCTGGTTGGAGGATACAACTTTTTCAAAAGTCAATTTAACCGGGCTACACAGGCCAGAAGACAACCGGGATCGGCATTTAAACCGATTGTCTATTCTGCAGCAATGGACAACGGTTTTACTCCGGCTTCCATAGTTTTGGATGCGCCCATTGTATATGAAGACCTTCAAACTAATTCCACCTGGAAACCTGAAAATTTTGAAGGTATCTTTTATGGTCCTACGCTTTTAAGAACTGCTTTGGTTAAATCTCGCAATCTTGTCACCATTCGCATTGCTCAACGCATTGGTATAGATAAGATTATCCAACGTGCCAAGGATTTAGGTTTAAAAGGTGAATTCCCCCGGGACCTATCAGTCAGCCTTGGTTCTGTACCGGTAACACTTATTAATCTATGTCAGGCGTACACAGCATTCGCTCGGGGTGGCACATATATTCAACCTCATCTAATAAACAAAGTGACAACCTCATGGGGCGAGGAACTTTACCAAGCAAAATATGAACCTGTTAAAGCCCTAAGTCCGGAAACAAGTTACATCATTACCTACCTATTACAGGAAGTTGTCAGAGATGGAACAGGTTGGAGGGCCAGAGTACTCAAAAGACCAGTGGCTGGAAAAACAGGGACTTCGAATAACGAACAGGACGCCTGGTTTATGGGTTTCACACCTTATCTTCTTACCGGGGTATATGTTGGTTTTGATCAATTAACCCCAATGGGTAAATATGAAACAGGCTCGAGGGCAGCTAGTCCGATATGGGTCAATTATCGCTTAGCTGTTGAACCTAACTATCCGATTCAGGACTTTCCACGACCTCCAGGTATTGTTATGGCCAAGATAGATGCTCAAACCGGGCTCCTTGCCGGACCAAATAGTGATAAAGTCTATCTTTTACCTTTTAAAGAAGGTACCGAACCTACATCTACAAGTGACTCGTCATCACCAAAACAAGAAAGTCAAAAAGCAAGTGAAGATATTTTAAAACAATTGTTTTGATTGGGGCGTACCTTACAAGTGAACTGGACGTATCCGGTGTGTGCACCTGTCGGGGTAAAGCCTAATTTAAGGGGTAAGAGTTGCTTATTTGACCCCCTTTTTTATTTTTAACTGTAGACCCACGCAGACTAACGCAGACATTTTTGTTCGGCAAAGTCTGCCGAACAAGAACCTAACGGCCTTACAGGCCGGGACAGCAATATGACCGGCAAGTCGCAGGGCGCACTTGTCTGTACGCCTTATGCGGTTACAATATAACATCTCATAAATATCAAATGCAAAATCGGATGCATCCCCAAAGAGGCAAAAGGAGTAAACATGACCTTAAACAAAGATCTGTTAGATATTTTAGCTTGCCCAAAATGCAAAGGTGATTTGATTCTAACTCAGAAAGAAGACGGGTTAATTTGTGAAACGTGCTCACTGGTTTATCCTATTAAAGAAGAAATACCTATTATGCTTATTGAGGAAGCAATAAAGTTAGATGAGTGGAAAAAAAAAGCTCAGCAATAGTCAGGAATAATTAGAACAAGTCAAAGTTTACAAAACTTGTGCGTTTTTTTGCAGTTAAAAGTTTGAGATTTCTTCGCTCCACTTTGTTCCGCTCGCAATGAAAGGGACGATATTGTCTTTGCGAAGGCAGGGAAGCTGCCCGTGGCAATCTCACCCATTGGGTTAAAATCTCTGGCTCAAAATTTACCTTTATTCCAATACGTTTAATCTAAAACTCAATTAAAAATCGCTTAATAAATGGATGATCTGTCAGAATATATTAACTACAAAACTTTAAAAATAAAATGTCTAAAAAGAAAAGAAGGCCATTACCTGAAGAACTTAATCTTCCACCAGGTGGAATTGACAGCCATGCTCACCTTGACCTGGAGCAGTTTGGTTCTGATTTGGATGAAATAATTGAGCGTGCTCAAAAATGTGGTTTGGCAGCAATTGGTAATGTATTTTTAGGTCCGGAGGCCTATCTTAATAACAAAGACTTATTTGCCTCATATGAGCAGGTTTTCTTTATCCTGGGTACGCATCCCCACGATGCCAAAGTATTTAATAATGATACGATAAATAAAATTGAACAGATTATTAATCAGGACAGTAAAATAAAGGCTGTAGGGGAAATCGGGTTGGATTTTTATTATGATTTTAGCCCAAGAGAAGCTCAAGTAAAAGCATTTCAGGAACAACTAGAACTGGCAAGGGAACTGGATTTACCCGTTGTTATTCACTCAAGAGAGGCAGAAAAAGAAACTGTGACAATTTTACTCGATATGGGGTTTAAAGATAAAAAAGTATTATGGCACTGTTTTGGAAAAGGAAAGGATTTAGCAGAAGAACTCCTAGGCTTTGGCTGGACCTTGTCCATTCCTGGAACAGTAACCTACAGAAAGAATCATCAACTTCAGGAAGCAGTGCAATATATACCCTTAACAAGCATGGTTTTGGAAACTGACTGTCCTTTTTTAACACCAGAACCTTATCGTGGAAAACGCAATGAACCGGCATTAATTGGTTTTACTGCCCAAAAAATTGCTCAAATTAAGAAAATTTCTACCTCTGATGTATGGATAACCACCGCTCGCACATGTCAAAAATTCTTTAACCTCTAATGATGTAATTTTATTTACAACTACTTAACATCTATTCCTATGAATGAAAATTAATCATTTCAGTTTTTAAATTGCTTTTTATCAATTCATTTAAATACAATTTCTTTTATATCACTACATTTAAGTCTAATTTTTCCCCATTCAGTCTGACCAAAAAAAGTAACTTCCGGATCTATATAAAATTCTTTATTAGATTTATCATAAAACACTATCTTGGCTAAAACTTTATCATCTTGTAAATAAAAATTTACTTTTTTAATAGTTTTAAAGTCTATCCCAACATCAGCTCTTCCCATTTTTGCGGGTAAAAAAGTTAAACCATCAACAGATATTTTCTGCACTTTATAAGAATTATTACTCTGATCTACAATTGTTACTGTAAAATAGCGATCAGGCTCAGGAATACTGGAAACAATGTTATAATTATTTCCACCCATTCCAAGACAAAGAGTAAATATAATTATCAAGACAAAAAATTTAATTTTTTTCATAATCTTAGCTCCAAGAGACGCAAAAAAAGCTATTTTTTACCTGTATGATGCAACTGCAAAAATTAAAAATTTACAATTTTGACAAAAAAAATATCCTATAACCAGTTTAAATAATTCAACATTCATAATTCAAAATTCAACATTGCCTGCAAAAAGGGAATTTTTGCAGGCGCATCTTGTATCATATACTATTTTAACAGGAATATCACTTTTTATATTTTTTATAAAATCATGAACAAATTTTTCTAACTCATGACTAAAAACAAGCTGTAAAACAGCCTTGTATTTGTCTACTACTGTTAAGTAAGCTAAATTATCATATCCTTCTAAAAAAAATTTAAATAAAGCAATATTTTTCCTATCAACCTGCAAATATAGGCGCTTAGAATAATTATTTAGCATAGCAGACTATAAAATTTCGGCACCGTTATCCGTGATTAAAACCATATATTCCCATCTGACTCCACCCCACTTGGGATAGTAAAGACCAGGTTCAATGGTTACTACCATTCCCGGCTTAAAAACACCTTTGGCAAGAGGTCCAATGGCAGGTGGTTCATGTGTCTCCAAACCAATTCCATGTCCCAACCCATGAGTAAAATATTTATCTACACCATACTCCTGAAAAAAAGCTTTCGCAATATAATATGCATCCTTTATAGGTAATCCCGGATAAATTTCTTTTATAGCCTTTTCTTGTGCTTTTTTTACAAGCTCCATGGTTCTGAGAAACTCTTTACTAGGACTGTCTCCTACCCAAAAAGTTCTGGTCTGATCCGAGCAATAATCGTCAACTCGCGCTCCCATATCAATAAGTACCGGACAATTTCTAACTATTTTTGTTTTTCCCGGAATTGCATGGGGTAAAGCAGCATTGGGACCAACAGCAACTATAGTTGAAAAACTAAGTTCAGTTGCCCCCCCGGTCCTGAATAATTTTTCAACTTCCCATGCAATTTCAGCTTCTGTTTTACCTGTAGTCAAAAATAATTCAATCTGTTCAAATACCTTATGATTAAGTGCACAAGATCTTTGCAAGGACTTAACTTCGTCCTTATCTTTAATCATTCTAACCTGTTCGACTACATTTTTAAGAGGAACTAATTCAAAATGTTTATTTAATTGGTCATAAAAATCATAAGACAAATAAACAGATTCAAAGCCAAAACGTTTTACACCAATTTCCTTTAAAAAATTTATTATTCTTTCATATTTATTTTGTCTATATATAAATATATTATCTTCAGGTAAAATTCTCTTTGCAGCTTCTTCATAACGCGGGTCTGTTAAGAGATAAAAATTATCTTTGGTTATAAGTAAATATCCTGATGATTCATTACACTGAGGATCATGGAGCTCAAAACCACTAAGATAATACCTATTGGCAGCACTGGAAATGAAAAAATAATCAAGGCCAGAATTAAAAATTATTTCTCTAACTTTATCCAACCTATTCTGATATTTTATATCCATTTATAAACCTTTTTTATCAAAATAACCTGAAATATTATTAGAAAACATCAGCTCATAATCTCTTTTAAAAAGATCGTTAAACCGGATATCTATTTTTTTCTTATAAGAAAAAAATAATTCCTTAAAAAAATCATCTACCTGTAAAAAAATTTTATTTTTTAAAACTCTAACTCTAAAATTTAATAAACCCAGATTCAGTAAAAAATTTTCAATCTCTCTTAACCTTAATAAATAAGTTTTATTAATTTTTATATTATAATCAAATCTAGTCAAAAGACACGACCTAGAATACTGATCTAAAAAATCAAGCCCTATAATGTTACCTAAAAATTTTATATCATTTTTTTCAATAAAAAAATCTGCGAGCGGGCTTATAATTTTCAGTTCATTTAAGGCTCTTATTCCAGGTCTATATTTTTTTAAATCCGAATAATTAGTCCCATCAATAATTATATAACCATATTTTCCATAGTTTCGCTTTAAAAGAGTGAATATTTCTTTTTTACAAAAATAACACCTATCCTTTGTATTAGAACTAATTAGCCTAAATTTCAAAGGATCAAAATATACAAAATTATGTTTTATCTTGTGTTTTTCTACCCATCTCTTAACAAAATCTATTTCATAATCGGTTAAATGAGGTCCATAAAAGGTTACTGCCTGGTAATTAAGTTCAAAAATATGACTAAAAAAAGTCAGAAACCGACTATCAATACCACCTGACAGGGCAATTATAAACCCAGGGTATTTGTTTAAAAAATTATACAAACTATCGAGTTTAGCCTGACCAAAAATTTTTACCTGGCCAACCGTATTATTAATTGGATTCAATTTTTTCTTGAGCTTCGGTTAATAAAAATTCACCGGATTCGATCCATTCTTTGAGCAGATCCGCCACTTCCAGAGAAAGGGCATAACTGGTTACAGGAACTGTAGATACCTTTTTACCTTCTACCTCAACCTGGCCTGACTTTAATTCAGCATAAGTAACATATTTAATAACCTTAGCTTTTCCCTGTCCATAATCAACACCATAATCTATAACTGGCATCTGGATATCCTCATCACTTACACCCGTATACCAAGCCATTTCTTCGTTGAGAATAGGAATAGGAATGCCAACCCCCACGGCCATTGAACAACCATAACCAACTATACTTACTCCACGCAAAAATCTAGCGTTCATTTGTTTTAAATCACCTTTTACCATTAATGTTCCGGATGGCCGCATGGGGATTCCTCGTTTATTTCGCACCGGATTAGGGTTATGCTGCGTCCCGGCACCAATAACATAACCAATGCCGCCGCCCAGTAAAATCTTTGTCCCCAACCCTATGGTTTTAAAATAAGGATCATTAAATAACGGGCTTAATTCCCCAGATGTTGCAAAATTAAGATTACCCAGATTTGGTCTCAATGGACCCATATAAGTATATATTATTTTATTGGTCTTATTAACAGCACAATTATAGTTTTGATAACAATTACGAGGATTGAGCAAAATTGCATCTTTGAGCTCAGCAAGAGTAATATCCTTTTCCAATTCTCTTCTTGGATAGCAATCAGTCCCATAAGCTATGGCTTTTAAACGAACAGATTTTCCGCGCACAAGTTCTTCAATAACATGACCACCGCCATATTTAAATTGCCCCGGATAAACCTTATTCAGAGGATCATCTTCTGCAGGTTCTGTAACTCCTAAATAAGCGTCAACAGCAGCAAGACCAGCATAGGAAGGAACCCCATTTAACCATACCTTTGAAGCTTTAATAAGTGGCGGTTGATGGCCAAAATTAAACAACATCCCGGATGAACACATAGGTGAAAAAGTCCCGGTGGTGACAACATCAACCTCTTGAGCAGCTTTTTTCTTCCCCTTTTCTCTAACCAGCTTGGCCATCTCCCTGGCATTTAAAACAACGGCTTTGCCTTTTTTAATTTTATCATTTATTTCCGAAATAGTTCGCTTAATTGCCATCGACATCTCCTCTCTAAATCTAAAAATTTATAATAATTTTAATATATTAGATAATAATTAAAATTTGCCAAATCCCCACGATATCTGGTATAGTTTTTTTTTAAGCTAAATAATTTAACATGCATGACATTTTACTGACTCCACCCTTTCAAAATATAAAAGTTTCTGTCCCAAATGGCTATAAAAGGATAACGGTCAAGTCAATAAATTACTAAAACAAAATTATTCATTATGTCTGATATTAAAGAAAAAATAAAAAAAATACTCATAAAAAATAATTTTTCTGAAAAAACACTAAAAATGTGGTTTGATCCATTAAATATTGAAAAAGATGAAAAAAAAATATATATAATATTCCAACATAAATTTTTATTTGATAACTATAAAATCAAGTTTAAAGATATAATTGAAAACGAAATTAATTTAGACTTTGAATACAAAATCATATCATTAAACACCAATAATAAAATATTAAAAAATTTTAAGAAAAAAATTAAAGAAAATAATAAAAATTTAAATTACGATTTTACATTTAAAAATTTTATTTATAACAAAAAAAATCTTTTTCCAATTGTATCAGCTAAGGAAATATGCAATCACAACTCAGCAAAGTTTAATCCATTTGTAATTTATGGAGAAAGCTCAACAGGAAAAACACACCTATTAAAAGCAATTGTAAATGAAATTTTAAAAAATAAACATAATAGTAAAATACTATTTATCAATTCAGACGATTTGAACAATAAATATATTGTAAAATTTAAAAGAAATCATATTACATTTAAACAATATATAGATAATTATGACTACCTAATTGTAGATGACTTTCAAGAAGTATTAAATTTTGATAGTCTACAAAAAGAATTAGTTACAATTTTTGATTTGTTTTATGAACAAAAAAAACAAATGATTTTCAGTTATACTGGCAAGTATTTACTATTGGATAGACTTGATAAAAAGCTAAAATCCCGTCTAGAATGGGGTTTAATTGTAAATCTGAAAAAACCAGATCTAGAAATTAGAACTAAATTTATACGTAAATTTTGTGACGATAAAAAAATAAAATTATCTAATGAACAAATTTTAATTCTTGCACAAAAATTTAAAAATTTGAGAAATATAAAAGGTATCCTTTTAAAAATTTTAGCTTACACACAGCTCATAAATAATAACCTGAGAGAAAAAGAATTTTTTTCCATTTTAAATACAGTACAGGAGAAAAGAGCAGACAACTTAACCTTTGATAATATTATAGACATTGTAGCAGATGAAATGAACCTGGAAAGGGATGATATCCTTTCCTCAAAAAGAGAAAAAAAGATTGTCAAAGCCAGACAGGTGAGCATGTTTTTATGTCGTAAATTACTGAAATATTCATATCCAGAAATAGGAAAAATTTTTGGGGGAAAAGATCATAGTACCGTCATTTATAGTGTAAAAAAAATTCAAAGATTAAAAGAAGATAGCCGATTTATGAAATCTTTGTTAAAAAATCTGGAACAAAAATGTTCCTCACAAGAAAAATAGGTTCAAATTTCCTGAATCAGACAAAATTTGTCAAAAGTGAACCTTAATTGTTCATAAAAAAACGCTAAAAAAACAATTATTTTCAAATGGTTAATTAAATTATCTACAAATAGACCATCTTTAATAAAAATAGGAGAAAAAAAAGATGTATATTAAGTTTATTAGAGAAGATGTCATTGAAGGTTTACAAAAGTCATCAGGCATAATTCCTGCCAAGACAGGTGCAGCTTTTTTAAGAACTATCTGGCTTGAAGCTAAAGAAGATAAACTTAAGATAAGGGCTACTGACTCGAATATTGAATTCACTGGAAATTATCCGGCAATTGTCGGAGAAGAGGGCTTGGTCGGAGTACAAGGTAAGACTTTTGCCGATCTAATACGAAAATTGAAGCCAGGCGAAATTAGTCTTCGACTTAAGGAAAATATTTTAATCGTGGAACAGGGAAAAAGAAGGTATCGTCTTCCGACAAGTGATCCATCGTGGTTTCAAAATTTTGAAAATTTTCCAAATGAAAACAAAGTGTTATGGTCAGGTGATATCTTGAAGGAAATTATTCAAAAAATTTCCTTTTGTATAAGTGATGATGATACTATGGAAGGTATGACTTGTATGAGTTTTAAAGCTGTAAGCAATGACCATATAGAAATCTGTGGATTAAATGGACATCAATTTGCGTTGCTTAAATTTAAAAACGAAGATATTCATAGAATTTTACCAGAAGATGGTTTTTTAATCTCTAAAAAATTTCTTACAGAGTTAAAAAAATGGTTGTCTGAAGATGAAATAGAAATAAGTTTATCTAATAAAAGATTATTTTTCAGGACACAAGAAAATAAAGAAATATTTTCATTTCCTTTAAGTGTATATAACTTTCCTGATTACCATGAACTGTTAAATAAATATGAAGATCATTTTAACTCTGTTTTAGAAATAAACAAAGATGATCTGATTGAATCATTAGATAGGTTGATGATATTTAATTCGGAAACAAGTTCAACATATTTTAAGCTTAATGAAAATGAATTATTACTTTACGTAGAAGGAACCGATATAGGAGAAGCTTATGAGTCACTTCCATGTAATTACAAAGGAACTATAAAAAATATTGTCTTACTTACAAAGGATGTAATTGATATTTTAAATCACTTTGACTCTAAAATAGTAAAATTTCATTTCTCAGGACAAACCGAACCATGTAAAATTACAGGTGATGAAGACTATAGTTATATGGTAATAACAATGCCCGTTGAGATTGAAGAGGAAGTTTATTATACAGAAGAAGAGGTAGAGTAATTAAAATTAGACTAAGGAGATAAAGAAAAATATGAGTAACGAGTATACCGCAGCAAGTATTAAAATTTTAGAAGGTCTTTCTGCTGTTCGCAAAAGGCCTGCGATGTATATTGGCAGTACTGATCAAAGAGGTCTCCATCATCTTGTATATGAAGTTGTTGATAATAGTATTGATGAGGCTATGGCAGGGTTCTGTGACCATGTTAAGGTCACTTTGCACTTGGATAATAGTGTTACTATATCAGATAATGGGCGTGGAATACCTGTTGATATTCATCCTAAGGAAAAAAGACCTGCCGTAGAGGTTGTTATGACAGTCCTTCATGCAGGAGGTAAATTCGATGATGCTACTTATAAAGTCTCAGGTGGTTTGCATGGTGTTGGTGTTTCAGTAGTTAATGCCCTTTCTGAATATTTGGAAGTAACTATTAGAAGAAATGGAAAAAAATATTTTCAAAGATATGAGCAAGGTATACCTGTCTGTCAGCTAAAAGAGATTGGTAGTACTGAAAAAACAGGAACTACCATTAAATTCAGGCCAGACGAAGAGATATTTGAAGATGTTAATTTTAATTATGAGACCTTAGCCAAAAGATTTGAAGAATTAGCCTACTTAAATAAAGGTTTAAAAATAGAATTTTTTGACGAAAGATCTGGTAATAAGGATGTTTTTAAGTATGACGGTGGGCTAATTTCATTTATTAATAAAATAAATGCTGGAAATGGAATCCATAAAGTTATTCATGGTCAAGGAGAAGTTAAAAATGTGAGCATTGAGTTTGTACTGCAATATAAGGCAGGATATAAGGAAAATATTTATTCTTTTGCTAATAATATTAAAACAATAGAGGGTGGAACTCATTTGGTTGGCTTCAGATCTGCCCTCACAAGGGCCATAAATAATTATATTCAAAACGCTGATTTACCAAGGAAGTTGAAGCAAAAGTTAACTGGTGATGATGTGCGCGAAGGCCTGAGCGCGATAATCAGCGTGAAAGTTCCTGATCCCCAGTTTGAAGGACAGACTAAAACCAAACTAGGAAACAGCGAAGTATCGGGGTATGTTTCTGCTTTGGTCTATGAAACTTTAAGTAAATTTTTTGGAGAAAATCCCAAAGATGCTCGATTGATTATAGAGAAGGTTGTTGATGCAGCCAGAGCCCGTGAAGCAGCGAGAAAGGCGCGCGAGCTAGTGCGTCGAAAAGGAGCTCTTTCTGACAATTCCTTACCCGGAAAACTAGCTGACTGTCAGAGTAAAGACCCCGCTGAATGCGAAGTTTTTATTGTTGAGGGAGATTCAGCTGGTGGCTCTGCTAAGCAAGGCCGTGATCCAAAGTTTCAGGCCATCCTGCCTCTGCGTGGTAAAATTTTAAATGTGGAAAAAACAAGATTTGATAAAATTTTGGAGAATAAAGAAATAAGAGCGTTAATTACAGCTATGGGGGCGGGAGTTGGTGAGGACGGTGTTGACTTGGAAAAATTGAGATACCATAAAATAGTGATTATGACTGATGCTGATGTTGATGGTGCCCACATTAGAACACTTTTACTCACATTCTTTTTTCGACAATATCAGAGTCTTATTGAAAATGGATATTTATATATTGCTCAACCACCACTATTTAGAATACATAAAGGAAATTTTGAAAAGTATATTACAGATGAGAAGGAACTAAACGAATTTTTACTATCAAGGATATCAGATGAAGTTCAGATTAAGACACAGGATGAAAATATATATACAGGCAAAGAATTGATTAAATTTTTAGAAGATATTTTAATTTTAAAAAATAAATTTTTAGAGACAGAAAATATTGGTATTAGTATGGATATGTTTCTAAATTTACTTATGTTTGAACAAAAGCTGAGTCCTGCATATTTTGAATATATGGATTATAGTCCGTTTAAGGATTATATTTTAAGAAATGGATATGATTTTGATATGATTGTAGAGGATAATGATGAAGAAAAAAGAATGTATTTAAAATTTATTGATCAAAATGGTCATCAGGTAAAATTAGGTGTAGAGTTTTTTAATTCTAAATTATATAAATTAAGTTATGATATATTTTCCAGAATAAAAAAGCAGAGTCCTAACTTTGACTTTGAAGTGATCCATAAAGATAGTTCCGAACATATTCACGGTCTGTTTGAACTGGGAGATTATGTATTATCTCTGGCCAATAAAGGAATAAATATTCAACGCTATAAAGGTCTCGGTGAAATGAACCCCGAGCAACTATGGGAAACGACCATGAATCCGGAAAAGAGAAAACTTTTACAGGTAACCATAGCCGATGCCGAGGAAGCTGATGAATTGTTTTCAAAACTTATGGGCGATAAAGTTGAGCCTAGACGAGAGTTTATTGAACGCAATGCCCTGGTTGTCAGTGATTTGGATATCTAAAATAGGTTAAGTGATAAAGGGTAAGGATTAAAGGAGAAAGATAGTGTTGGATAAAGTAAGTATCGAAGAAGAGATTAAGAAGTCATATCTGGAATATTCTTTAAGTGTTATTATTGGTAGGGCTATTCCCGATGTACGTGACGGCTTAAAGCCTGTTCATCGTCGTATTTTATTTGCCATGCATGAACTTGGTAATACCTATAATCGCCCATATAAAAAATCAGCCCGCATTGTTGGTGATGTTATAGGTAAATACCATCCACATGGTGATGCAGCTGTTTATGATGCCCTGGTAAGAATGGCTCAAGAGTTTAATATGCGCGATCCTCTTGTTGATGGCCAGGGTAATTTTGGTTCCATCGATGGCGACGCTGCAGCTGCCATGCGTTATACCGAAGTGCGCATGTCCAGACTTGCCGGAGAGTTTTTAGCTGATATTGAAAAAGAAACTGTTAATTTTAGACCCAATTATGACAATTCACTACAGGAACCAGAGGTTCTGCCGACAAAGGTTCCTAACCTTCTTATCAATGGTTCATCAGGTATAGCCGTTGGCATGGCAACGAATATTCCGCCCCATAACCTGGGCGAGGTTATAGATGGCTTACTTTATTTATTGGATAATCCACAGGCGCAAATTAAAGACTTGATGCGTTATATCAAGGGACCGGATTTTCCAACCGGTGCATATATGTATGGCCAAAAAGGCCTTGTTTCTGCTTATGAAACCGGGCGTGGAAGTATCAAAATCCGGTCTAAAATAGAAGTTCAGTCCAGGCCAAAGGGAATGGAATCTATTGTTATTTCTGAAATACCGTATGCTCTGAACAAAGCTAATCTGGTGGAAAAAATTGCCGCGCTTGTAAATGAGCGCAAGATTGAGGGTATTACCGATCTCAGAGATGAATCAGATCGTAGAGGTATTCGTATAGTTATAGATTTAAAGAAAGGGACAATTGCTGATGTAGTAATCAATAAACTATATAAATTTACTGCATTGGAAACAAGTTTTGGTATTAATATGATGGCTGTGGTCAATAATAGACCACAGCTTCTAAATTTGAAGCAAATACTGGAATATTTTATTGAGCATAGAAAAGAAATAATTATAAGAAGAACACGATATGACTTAAATAAGGCAGAACAGAGAGCACATATTTTAGAAGGACTTAGAATTGCTCTGGAAAATATTGATGAGGTTGTTGAGCTGATTAAGTCTTCTAAAACACCTCGAGAAGCAAAAGAAAAACTGATGAACCGCTTTAATTTAAGCGATGTTCAGTCTCAGGCTATTCTGGATATGCGCTTACAAAGACTAACCAATCTTGAACAAGAGAAGTTACTTGAAGAATATAAAGAATTACTAAAAAAGATTGAATATTTAAAGAGTATTTTAGAAAATGTAGAGGTATTGAAGGGAGTAATAAGGGAAGAACTAGAGGGCATAAAAAAACAATATGCTACTCCCAGAAGAACTAAAATAATGGAATATGATCCAGGTTCTATAAATATTGAGGATATTATTCCAGATTCAAATGTTATTATTACATTGTCGAGAAATGGATATATTAAAAGAACGTCACTTGACAACTATCATCAGCAAAGAAGAGGTGGAAAAGGAATTGCTGGTGCAAATGTTTCAGAAAAAGATTTTATTACAAATTTAATTATTACTACTAATCATCAAGATTTATTCCTTTTTTCCAACAAAGGGAAAGTATACCGCCTTAAAGTATATGAAATTCCTGAAGGAAGTCGGATCGCTAAAGGCGTACATATGAATAATCTACTGCCGCTTACAGGCAATGAATATATTGCTAATATTATATCACTCCGTAATCTTGATGATGATAAATACTTTCTTTTTATTACTAAGAATGGAATGGTCAAAAAGACTTCTTTTTCAGAATTTAAAATACTACGCAGCCAGGGGAAAATAGCCATCAAGCTGAAAGAAGGTGATGAACTTATTGCTGTAAAAGTAATTGAATCAGATTCTGAGATAATTTTAACAACCAGAAATGGATACGCTATACATTTTATGGGCAAAGAAATAAGGCCCATAGGAAGAAAAGCAATGGGGGTGAAAGGTATTGCCCTGCGTAAATCCGACGAAGTAGTGTCAGCAGTCATAGTGAACGGAGATCATCGAAGAGATTTACTGACTATTTCTGAGAAAGGATTCGGAAAGAGAACAGATTTGAAAAACTACAGAGTTCAGTCCAGAGGAGGAATGGGTATAAAAAATATGAAAATAACCCCAAAAACCGGGGCAGTGGTAGGGTCTTTTCTGGTAGCAGATAATGATGAACTTGTTTTGCTTTCTTCGAATAATAAAATTATTCGGATTAAAGTAGATGAAGTACGTCGTGCAGGACGTGATACTCAGGGAGTGAAGTTGGTCAATCTGGAAGAAGATCAAAAAGTGATTTGTTTTGATATTGTGGTCCAGGAAAACAGTTTACAAGCAACCGAAGGCTAAGAAGACTAAATTTTAAAAGGGGTGCATCTGATAGTTGCATCTGCTATTTATTGAAAGCTCATATTTTAACCGCAGACCCACGCAGACTAAGGCAGACATTCTTGTTAGGCAGACTTTGCTGAACTAAAACCTGACGGCCTTTCAGGCCGGGACAACAGCGCGACCGGTAAGTCGTCAGGTGTTCTTCTTTGCGTGGGTCTGCGATTAAAAATAAAAGAGAGGTTCAAGTAAGCAACCCTCGTATCCCTTAAATAAGCCTTTTCCCGACAGCTACAGACTCCGGACGCTATCTGAAAAGACATTTTTTTATTTTGTTTGAGCTTTATTTAGTTTACTCTACGGCCATAGATATATGTAAGGCGAGAAATCATTTCCTCGATATGTTCAGTCAACTGATCCGGAAGCAGACGCCATTCCCAATTACCTGTGCTGCTTCCGGGTAGGTTCATTCTTGCTTCTGTATCCAGACCCAAGATATCTTGCATAGGTATTATAGATAATTTTGCCGTTGATGACAGGGCTAAGCGAATAAACTCATTATGTACATTGAACTCATTTATATCCTTCCCAATATATTCACTAACTATCATTTTTTGTTGAATATTTAATTCGTTTTTATACCATCCTTTTATAGTATTATTATCATGCGTTCCAGTATAGACAACACTATTTCTTCTGTGATTGTGAGGAAGATATGGGTTTTTAGGTAAATCTGAATTAGCGTCATCCGCATCAGCAGCGTTAGCAAAGGCGAATTGCAGGACATTCATGCCTGGAAGATTGTATTTATCACGTAAATCAAGAACATCTTCTGTTATATGGCCAAGATCTTCAGCCAGAAAACAATTTGGATCAAAAGTGTTCATCATCACTCGAAACAGATCATCTCCCGGTCCTTTTATCCATTGACCATTCTGTGCTGTTGGCTCATTTGCCTCAACCTGCCAGTAAGAGACAAAGCCCCTAAAATGATCCAAGCGAACCAAATCATAGAGAGCAAGGTTGTGCTCAATTCGTTTTATCCACCAGTTAAAATTTTCTTTCTTTAATTTTTTCCAGTCATATATTGGATTGCCCCATAATTGTCCTTGAGGACTAAAATAGTCTGGCGGTGCTCCTGCTACAAATAGGGGAAGTTTATCCTTATCCAGAATAAAATATTCCGAATTTGCCCAGACATCACTACTGTCCAGGCTAACATAGATTGGAATATCACCTAAAATAAGGATATTTTTTCCATTGGCGTAATTTTTTAAATTTTGCCACTGATCAAAGGCTAAAAACTGAAAAAATTTTTGTTTTAAAACCTCTCTGGCCAGGTTTTGTGACCACTTTTTGATTTCTTTTTCGTCTCTAAAACGTAAAAGCTTGGGCCAACAATACCAAGCAGAGCCCTGAAAATAGTCTTTTATAGCTTGATAGAGGCAATAATCGTTTAACCAAAAGGCATTGTTTGCGCAAAAAGTATTAAACTTGGAATCATTCTCTATTCTTACCAAGTGACGAACAAAAACTTGGTTCAGGATATTTAATTTGAACTCACGAACAAGATCATAATCAACTCGGTTATGAGAGAAGGAAAAATTATAATCTAGTTCCCTTAGCGACACATAACCATCAATAATTAATTTTTCCAGGCTTATAAAAAGGGGATTAAGAGCAAAGGAAGATGGAGAACTGTAAGGCGAATTACCAGTTCCTCCATTTACAGGGGTTAAAGGAAGAATTTGCCAAATAGTTTGACCTGAACGAAATAAAAAATCAATGAATTGACAGGCCCAGGGACCAAAATCACCTATGCCAAAATTAGACGGAAGGCTTGAAATATGAAGTAAAATACCACTTCTTCTATACATAATTAATTCGTGATTTGTAATAATCGAATAAACTCAATAAGCTCAAGATTGAGGAGATAAAAAAATTATACTCAAAGGGGGTAGGGTTAGTTGTGCGGAATAGGGCAAGTTGTGACAACTTGATTCTTTTGTTTGAATAGGAGCAAAATTGCCTAAATTCGAGCCACCGTAGACATGTGAGTCACTGTTTAAAACTTCATACCACAAACCAGCCCGGGGTAGACCAATAGTATAATTGTAGCGTGGTAGAGGGGTGAAATTGCAGACAATGGCCATAGGGGTTCTGTCTTTTTCCCAACGTAAAAAAGAAAGAACACTATTTTCTGTATCGTGACAATCAATCCAGCTAAACCCATCTGGTTCAAAGTCCAGTGTAAATAGGGCGGGATTAGAACGATAGAAATGATTGAGATCTCTAACCCAGCGTTTAAGGTTTTGGTGATCCGGGCAATCTAACAAGTGCCAATCCAGACTTTGTTCGTGATCCCACTCTTTAATTTGGCCAAATTCTGAGCTCATAAAAAGTAGTTTTTTCCCGGGATGTGCAAACATATATCCAAAAAGGAGCCTTAGGTTGGCAAATTGTTGCCATCTGTCTCCCGGCATTTTATTCAAAAGCGAGCCTTTACCATAAACCACCTCATCGTGGGATAGGGGCAGTACAAAGTTTTCACTAAAAGCATACCAAATGCTGAAAGTAAGCTGATCTTGATGATATTTGCGATGGATTGGGTCTTTTTGGAAGTAATCGAGGGTATCGTTCATCCAACCCATATTCCATTTAAAACCGAATCCAAGTCCACCAATATACGTCGGACGAGATACCAATGGCCACGACGTGGATTCTTCCGCGAATGTATGTACATCTGGAAAATTTTGATAGATCTGGGTATTTAGAAGTTTTAAAAAATCAATAGCCTCAAGATTTTCATTACCACCGTATTTGTTGGGCACCCATTCACCATTCTTTCTTGAATAATCAAGATAGAGCATCGAGGCTACAGCATCAACGCGTAGTCCATCCACATGAAACTTATCGAGCCAGAACAAAGCAGAACTAACAAGGAAAGATACGACCTCGTAGCGACTGTAATTAAAAATATAACTGTTCCAGTCCGGATGATAACCTTTTCTTGGGTCCATATGTTCATACAGGTGGGTACCGTCAAAATAAGCCAGACCATGCTCATCAGAGGGAAAATGAGATGGAACCCAATCCATGATTACACCAATGTCATGCTGGTGCAGGACGTCTATCAGATACATCAGGTCCTGCGGAGTCCCATAGCGGCTGGTAGGAGCAAAAAATCCCACTCCTTGATATCCCCAAGAACCATAAAATGGATGTTCAACAAGTGGGAGAAATTCTACATGGGTAAATCCCATATCTTTGATATACTCTGGCAGAATATGGGCTAGTTCACGATAGGAAAGAAAGCGACTTGGATTTTGCGGATCTCTTCTCCAGGAACCAAGATGTAGCTCATAGATTGATATTGGTCCATTAATATTATTTTTCTCTTTTCTTTTTTGCATCCACTGCTGATCGTGCCATTCATTATCCAGATCCCAAATGATGGAGGCAGTATCAGGCGGAATTTCCCAGAGATAGGCCAGAGGATCACCTTTGTTTACTTGATAATTGTTTTTGGAGCGAATGAAATATTTATATTTTTGACCTGGCAAAGCTTCAGGAATAAAGCCTTCCCAAATTCCAGAGGAGTCCAGTCTGGGACTTAAGGGGTGAGTATTGTTCTTCCAATTATTAAAATCGCCAATGACTGATACATATTGTGCATTGGGTGCCCAGACAGCAAAAAAAGTTCCCTTGACCCCACCATTTTTAACTACATGGGAACCCAGCTTTTCATATAGTCGAAAGTGTCGGCCTTGTTTAAAAAGATAGATGTCGTGTTCAGTGATTATCATTTGTGCTGGCTAAAATTCCATAATTTTACAGCCAGCCAGTCCAAGACAATGTTTGGATTTGCCTTTACGTCAAGAGCCTGGTCGGCTAAATTCAGGGCCAAATGGATTTTACGCCATGTTGGTATATCTAATCTGGACCATAGCGAGCTCAGTTTGGAATCCTTTTTACCGTGCATGGTTTTCAACAGTTCGTATTGGGCGCAGAGAATAATTTTTTTGGCCTCGTCTTTGGTTAAAAAAGTTTTTTTTGTGGTCAAGTGAAACCAGCCACGACCAGTGTTTACAAAAGAGACAAATGGCTCCCATTTATCATTTATATCTTCAGGCCAGGAAAATTGTTCCCAGCTTAAGGTGAGAACAAAGCTACGTGAAATAAGGGTTGGAAGCAAACTTTCTCTCTGAGGGACCAGAAGGATAAAGTTATTACCCGGTATTGGTTCTTCCATTGATTTTAAGAGGGCATTGGCAGATTCCGGGGTAATGTTTTGGGCCTCATTGATAATTACGACCCGGTTTTGGTGATGTGGCGGATGGGATAAGGTGGTTCGCATTTGACGAATGTCTTCGACTCCAACTCCCTCCCTGGTATCCAAAAGGATTAAATCACGGAAAACCTGGTCTTTAATTTGGGAGCATACCATGCATTTTAGGCAAGGGGTATCTTCTGCGCAATTTAAGGCCATAGCCCAATAAAGGGCCAGGGAAAGACGCTGGTCCAGACGTCCGCCTTCCAGGACAAGGCTTTGAGGAGGATTTTTTTTAAGTTTCTGAAAAAATTGCAGGACTCGTTGTTGATTCTCTGGTATAATAAAAAAAGTGGACATATTAACCAAGCAATGAAACAGTAAAATAATGAAGCGGTGAAGCGGAGAATGGAAAAAAACTGATGAAAAGAGGACTAAATAGACCGTTTCACCGCTTTCTTGTTTCACTGCTTCATCTTCTTATGGTTTGTTCTCGTTCCGGACCCACTGAAATAATGGTCACTGGAACATTTAATATTTGTTCTATTTTTTGAATATACTTTTTGGCGTTTTCCGGCAGCTCGGTAAATGTTCGACAAGTGCTTATATCCTCTTTCCAGCCTGGAACTGTTTCGTAGACAGGTTCTACTTCTGCGAGGCTGTTTTCTTCCTGGGGAGGATAATAGATTGTTTGCCCTTTGTATTTATAAGCAGTGCAGAGCTTTATCTCCTCAAGCCCGCCCAGGACATCCAGTTTGGTCAAAGCGATATCAGTAGGTCCATTAAGACGCACTGATTCCCGTAAGATAACCAAATCTAACCACCCACATCTTCTTTTTCGTCCAGTGGTGGCTCCAAACTCTGATCCTTTTTGCTGCATATAATCGCCGTGCTCATTTTTTTCTTCAGTGGGGAAAGGCCCGCTACCCACTCTGGTGGTATAGGCTTTGACCACGGCAACTATTTTTTTCAGAGCCCGTGGTGAAGTGCCTGCCCCGGCTGATGCATTTCCGGCAACAGTATTGGAAGAGGTCACAAAGGGATAAGTGCCATGGTCAATATCTAAGTGCGTACCTTGTGCCCCTTCGAAGAGAACAGATTTTTGCGCATTATTGGCATTCTGAATTTCAGCACTCACATCGCCCAAATAAGGAGTTAATCTTTTTGCCAGAGGTTCGATCTGCTTAAATACCTCTTCAGGGTCTAACGGCTCTTGATTATATAATTCTTTAAGAATAACATTTTTTTCTAACAGGGCTTTCTTAATTTTGGAGCGCAAAAGATCAAGCTTGGAAAAATCACCTGCCCGAATACCAATGCGGGCCATTTTGTCTTCATAACATGGTCCGATACCCCGTCCTGTTGTTCCAATTTTATCTTCACCGGATTTAAAGGCCTCGCGTGCGGCATCCAACAACTTATGGTAGGGCATAATGAGATGGGTTTTTTTGCTGATAACTAACCTCTCCGGAGTAACTTCAATGCCATTAGCAGATAGATTGTCAATTTCCTGGCATAAAATTTCCGGGTCCAGGACAACTCCGTTGCCAATAAGACATTTTTTATCTTTATGCAGAATTCCAGAAGGAATCAAATGTAAAATAAAGGTCTTTTCACCAACTACAAGGGTGTGACCAGCATTGTTTCCACCTTGAAAGCGGACTATTAAATCAGCTTCCCGAGTTAAAAGATCTACTATTTTTCCTTTACCTTCGTCGCCCCATTGGGCACCCATAACGACTAGATTAGCCATGCTTTCCTCCACAATTTGAACTTTGGCCAGGGACTCAAAACAGGAGAAGATGAACATAATTTGAGCAAATGGCAAGGTTTCGTAAAAAAATAAACTTATGAAGTCAATTGGAAAGGATTGAGTCGAATTTTACACCTCAAAATTATTATTTACTGGATGGTGCCACGGAATATTCAAATCTATTCCCACCTTTTAATTTGGCTTTATACATGGAATTATCGGCGGTTAACAATAATGTGTCTATATCAGTAGCTATTATAGGATAATAGCTTATACCAATACTTGCCCCTACGGAACAAGTTTTGTTATTGAGTGAAATAGGCTTAATGATACTATAGATTAATTTTTGGGCCACAATGCCAGCATATTCGATGTCTTCTAGATCCTGGAGAATTATTGCAAATTCGTCTCCTCCAATTCTTGCTACAGTATCTGTTGAACGGAGCATGGACTTCATTCTAGAGGCTACTTCCTGTAAGACAGAGTCACCGGCTGCATGGCCAAAGGTGTCATTTATGGGCTTGAATTTATCCAGATCTATATAAAGCAAAGCAAAACTTTTTTGTTCACGCCTTGCCCGGGCAATTGCCTGCTCTATGCGATCCATAAATAGCCTCCGGTTCGGCAGGTCGGTCAGCTGATCATACATGGCATAATGTTTAATATTCTCATCCAGTTGTTTGCGTTCAGTAATATCTGCTAGATAACCAACTATTTCAGTGTCTTTACCTTCTTCATCCCTTGCTACACGTGCTTCATCATGCACCCATCTCCATTCCCCGTTTTTATGCTGAAAACGGTATTCACAAATGTAACAACGCTTTAAAGATAATGATTCCATCTGTGGTTTTATTCTGTATAAATCCTCAGGGTGGATATTTTTTTGCCATAAACTTTGATCCTTGATAAATTGCTCCGGATCATATCCAAATATTTTTTTCATGTTTTCACTGATAAACACAAAATCATGCATTTTATCAATGTTTTTTGTGTAAATTACTGCTGGATTTGATTGGATAATGTATTCAAGACGTGTTTTTAATAGATCGAGTTCTTTTAATTTATTTTTTAATTTTAGCATTAATTGATTTCTTTCAATAGCATATAAAATAGAATGTGATAATAAATTCTTTCGCAGACATCCTTTAATGAGATAATCCTGAGCTCCATTAGCCAGACTCTTTAATGCATTGTCATTATCATCGATGCTTGTTAAAATTATTATAGGTGTACCACTGCTTTCTGCTTTAATTGTGTTAAAGGTATCTAAGGCATCAGAATCGGGAAGCATAAGGTCAAGAATTATCAGGTCAAATTTTTTATTTTGCAAATATTTTTTGGCATCTGCAAGCGTTTCAACGTGATCTGCTTCAAAGTTTGTGTACTCAATACTTGATAGCATAGATAGAATAATCCTTGCATCTATCAAACTATCTTCAACTAATAGCAGGTTTAAAACTCTATGTTTCATAGTGCACCTGCAAATATTTTTAAATAGGCACCTATTTCTAGATTGGAGTGCTTAATGTGAATTGATAGATACCGCTGTAAAAAATATTTTTTAAAATTTTAAAAAGATAACATGCCTGGCTATACTTCTTATTTGTTCAATATTTCTGTGATAACTTTTAAGAGCTGATCCTGCTTGATTGGTTTTGTGGTATAGTCGTCCATTCCTGCCTTAAGACAACGTTCTTTGTCTGTCTGCATCGCAAGGGCTGTCATGGCTATAATAGGGATATGCTCCCCTGTTTTAGATTCTATTTTGCGAATTGCTTTTGTAGCTTCGAATCCATCCATCTCTGGCATTTGACAGTCCATTAAAATGAGATCAAATTTTTCATTTTCTAATTTATCTAGCGCCTTTTTCCCGTTTTCAGCAACAACTACGTTAAATCCCCACTTTTCAAGAATGATCTTGGCCAGCTTTTGATTAATCAGATTATCTTCGACTAAAAGAATTTTATATCTTGAAAAATCTAAAGGTTTTTTATCATCTCCCTTAATATAATTATCTTCGCCATTGTTGTCTTTAGCATCTATCTCTGATTTTGAGGCAATGAGAAAAGGTATTGTAAATTTCACAGTCGTTCCTTTGCCCAATTCGCTGTCTAGCGAGATGCTTCCTCCCATAAGCTCTACTAATTGTTTACATATTGTTATCCCAAGACCGGTTCCACCATATTTTCTCGTAATACTATTATCAGCCTGCGAAAAGCTATCAAAGATAGTCTCCATTTTATCTTTGGGGATACCAATGCCAGTATCCTTGATCGTAAAAAGGATTATTGCTTTTTCTCCTTGCTTTTCTTTTTGTATGGCTTTTAGAGTCACTGTAAGAGTTATTTCTCCTTTTTCTGTAAATTTGATGGCATTGTTGACTAAATTATTTATGACCTGCATCATTCTTACTTGATCGCCTATGACGAGGTCTGGCACTTGAGAATCTACATTATAATTAAGTTTCAGCCCTTTTTTGGCAGCAAGAATAGCAAATGGTTTGACGGTTGAGGCTATGGTATCTCTGATGGAAAATTTATTATTTTCCAAATTCAATTTACCTGCCTCTATTTTTGAAAAGTCCAGGATATCGTTCAATATTTTTAAAAGACTATAGGCCGATGATTTGGCCATTTTCAGAAAATCTCTTTGCTCTTGTGAAAGGTCAGTGTCCATGACAAGGTCGATCATGCCAATGACACCGTTCATAGGCGTGCGCAATTCATGACTCATGTTAGCCAGAAACTGGCTTTTTGCCTTGGTGGCTGCCTCGGCCTGCTGTCTTAATTGTTCGGATTCCTTAAGTGCAGAGGAGAGGTTTTTGGCTGCTTGTTCTGCTTCTGATTTAGCAGCAATGAGCTGCATTTCTGTCTTTTTTCTTATCTCTATTTGTTTCTCCAATTCTTTGTTCTTCTCCTCCAAAAATTTTCTCTGTGTTGAAGCTTCCTGGTACCTGGCATTTATGGCTGACTGTCTGATACTTATAACAATCGCAAAAATTATTCCTCCTAATATGCCAGTCGACAATAGAATCAGTCCTGTGAGAAGTCCTTTTTGCTTGAAGGGACCAATAACTTGCTCAGCATCTACTATTTCAAATAAAGAAAATGGTGTGCTGGGCACGAGTGAACCATAAATTATTGCGTCTTGGTTGCCTGGTACAAGTTTTACCCAAAATTCTTTTTTTGTTGGCAATTTATCTATTGTTGTAGGCTCATTATTTTCCTTTATTTCATACCATTCTTCACCTGATTTTCGTTCTTTCAAAGGAACAAATTTTAAAATTTTCCGGAAATTATTACCAGCTGGATCAAATAGAAAGATTGTTTCAGAGCCGGAAACTATAGCTGCAAGTCTTTGTTGGATATTATTGGATTGAATACGGGAAGTATATTCCTTTAAAAAGTTTTCAAAAATAGTTTGAAAATTAATCCAGGCCATAACTCGGCCTTTTAATTCATCTTTGACCATACACGGGGCAGAGACAACCAGAAAATTTTTATTGTCCTGATCTGGGGTGATTAAAATATTTTTTTCTTTACCGGGGAATGATTTATTCCATTTGAGCTTGCCCAGATTTTTATTGTTACTGCAGTTTGTATCCGCCAGAATCATGCTATCTGAGTCAACCAGGACAATCCGAGTGTAAATACTTTTACCATTAAAAGTCCTTTCCTGAACGTATTTTTTAAATTTTGCATTGATATTATAAAGACTGCCCCTGAGCCCGTAGACCATGGTCATGCCGAGGGCCTTATTTTGAAAATAGGCACGTATAGTCCTGTCCATTGCCAGGACCTGCAAATCCTCTTTGCGCTCACATAAAAAGTAACCGAGATTATGAGCCCGGTCATCAACTTCAGCCTGAAAGCGATCGAGTGCAAATAACTGTAAACGGATGTGGGATGTGTAAACGAGATGAATCAGGAACCAAACATAACCAAAAAGAATCAGTCCCGCTAGCACAGGCAAGAAATAAAGGAGTATGTTCTGCCGATGAAAATGTGTGTTGGTCTTTAAATCAATAAATCGTAATGGACTCATTTTTTACTTATTGGCCTGAATAACATCATTAAAAAATTCAGGATAATATTCAAACACTACCGGATAATACTTTTTGACTAGTCGGATATAAGTTCCATCTTTTTTACATTTGTCTAGGAATTGATTGTAGGCTTGCCGCAGCTTTGGGGCATTCTTGGGGAATGCAGTGGCCATCTTTTGAGGTGGAGAGATAGGGCCAACAACTTTGATTTGTCCCGCCCAATTTTCCAAGGCTATCAGGGCATCAGGTACATCTAAAAGCGCGGCTTCTGCCTCGCCTTTGATGACAGCATAGGCCAAGTCGTTTAATTGTCCCGGAAAATGGATAAATTTGGCTCCTGCCTGTTCAAGCTTATACAGACTGCCATCAAGACAGGTCCCTGATTTGCCCAAAACAGTCCGTCCTTGAAGTTTTGCCTTTACCGCAGCGATATCTTTGGCAATGTCACCAGTAGGAGTAATTGGAGAAATATCCGAGTCGGACCTTACTATGAGCCATACTTGTGTGGGAAAAATAGGGTCAGAAAATAGAACAATTTTTTCTCGCCATGGAAGCATTGTTAGACCATTGGCGGCTATATCCCCCCGTATTGGAGTTTGATCCAGCATTTCTACATCATTGCCCTTTGCTTTGACTTTTTTACCAATAAGATCTGGTATCACCATTTCCCATGATGTCTTGACATATTGGTATGCTAAACCTAAATCTTTAGCAAAAAGTTGAACAAGCTCTGCATCTAAACCATCCCCCATGCCTGTAACAAAATTGGCATAGGGTACTCCCAAATGTTTCAAGACTCCTCTTTTTTTTATCTCATCAAGATCTGCAGCCCCAGCATGTCCACCAAGGAAAATCAAGAAGGTCATCATGAACATTGTCAGCATAGCAAAAGACAGTTTTAGAAATTGCATATCTGCGTCCTCCTTCTTTGTTAAAAGAGGTTATTTTAACTGTAAAAATAGCAAAGTTCCATTTCTTAAGCAAGTTGGAACTTAATTGATATAAATTTCTAATTTACTTAAGGAAGGTTAGGACACATGGCTTTATGAGGGGGAGAGATGATTATTGGACAACCACCTATACCGTAAGCTATGGTTAAAATAATTTTTGAGCGAGGCGAAGAATTTTCTCCGAATTTTTCATATCATTCTTCGTCCCGCATTTGGCGGGATTTTGTTAAAAAGGCTAATATATGTCCGTAAAGTCACTAAGTGCACAAAAGCTTTTGCTTCTTTTGATTTTTATACAATTAGTTCTTATTTTTGGACATATTTATTATCAGCTTTATTATTGGCCCAAAGAAAATTTGCGGATTGTTTATCTTGATTCCGAAAGGGTAAAGTCTAGACTTTCTCCTTATGGTCCTGGTCTGGAACAGGAGCTAGTGGATATTTTTTGTCGCCAAAATGGTCTTAAGGCTACGTGGAGTAAAGTAGAGAATTTAGAAGAGGGGCTAAAAAAGCTTCGTCTTGGTCTTGCTGATTTATTTATTGGGCTGACAACAAAGGATGAGTTTCAGGACGACAGAATTAGATTTGGCCCGGCTTACTTGAGGAATAATTTTATCGTTGTCCACAACAGGTTTCGTTTTCCTCTTCGTCGGCCTGACGAATTGTGTAGAGTCGTAGTGTTTATTCCTGATAAAGAGATTTTTGAACAAAAATTAATCTCATACCAAAAGAAACTATCTTGTTCCATAAAGGCGAAACGATTAATCCCGAAAATGGAAAAGTTGTATCAGGCCATAACTAAAAACAAGGCCCGTTTTGCACTGACCGATAGAATAAGTTTTAATCACTGGCATCCGTATTTTGTTGACGTAAGAAAAACCTATTCGTTCGATGACACATTTGACTATAAATGGTGTTGGTCTACACGCTATAGTGAACTGAATAGCATGCTAACAGTATTTTGGGATAATTTTTTTGGCAGCACTGAATTTTTTCGTTTAAAAGAAAAATACTATGGTTTTTTTCCGTCAAGAATCGATTACTATGAATTAGATCATCTTATGGATATTGTAGAGTTGGTTTTGCCAAAATATGATCAGTATATTCTGGAAGCAGCAAGGCTCTACAATATAGATCCACTTCTTCTTGTAGCCATGATCTACCAGGAGTCTCATTTTAATCCCAGGGCAAAAAGTAAAACAGGTGTACGCGGTCTCTTGCAGTTAAGCTTAGATACAGCCAGTTATGTAGGTATTTCTAATCGTATTGATCCCGAACAGAGTATTCTGGGCGGGGCTAAGTATTTGAGGTTTCTTGGGAATAAAATAATAAAAGAAAAGGGTGTTAATGGCTGGGACGGGTGGTTTTTTGCTTTGGCCGCGTATAATCAAGGGCCAGGACATCTATATGATGCCATGGACCTGGCAAAGCGGCTCAAAAAAGATCATCTGAGTTGGATGGGATTGAAGGAAGTATTTCCCCTTCTTAGCTATAAAAAATACTATCGAACCGTAAAAAGAGGTTATTGTCGGGGATTTGAAGCGGTAGACTATGTCCAGAGCATTCGATACTATTATTATATTTTACATGGGCTAGTCGTTTTGGGGAGACCTGAAGCTAAGCACCTTGCCAGCTTTCTTGACTTTGTTCCCCCGGACTGGCCCAATTGATGGAGGAGAGTCATTTTTTTTCTCGCTGGTTTGACTATTGTCCGGTTTGGCCCAGAGGTGGTTAAATAGCTGATTTTTCCAGCGTACAGACTGGATCATAGACAGGATAAGCACATCTTCTTCCCATCTTTTGCTGGGGGAAAAGATTTTTACCCGTTCATAGTATTTTTCCCACAATGACATGAGTGAGGCTTCATCCAACTGGTTTAATTTTTCTGCTAAGTTGCGTAACATCTTATCCATTTTTTCTCCAGATTGACTTTTTGCGTGGATATTCACACCGGGGTAGCCTAATAATAAATTTCAAACCCGCCGGGAAGTACCGCAACACTCAATGCACCCATTTTCGATTTGCCCAGCAGGAAGGCCTATGATAGAAGCACTTTTGCTAAGGCGCTGATTCTGCAATGCTTAGAGCTTTAGGTCAAGCGTGATTTATAGCGTAAATGCAGAGGATAAAATGTTAATAGAGCTTGTAGCCGAATCTTTTTATCAAATTAATTTCCATGGTTTATTCTAGTCTTGGTTTCTTTTCGCAAAATATTTAGCCCATTCATCCCGATGCTCTGTTTTTTAAGCAAGCTTCATTAAGATTGGGTTACCCAAGCCGTTTGTAATGCATTTCAGAAACCAAGACTTTCAATCAGCGCTTAAAACTTAAAATAGGGTTTGGCCACGGACTCAACAAATCCAATTTGAATAGGACTTGGCAATAAAATTTTTAAAAGTCTATGCATTGAAATGAAGATTTTCACCCAGTGGGTGAGATTGCCACGGGCAGCTTCGCTGCCCTCGCAATGACATAGCGCTCACCCTGTCATTGCGACGAGCGAGCTTGAGCGAGCGAAGCAACGAAGCAATCACGAATTTTAAATTGCAAAAAATCGCGTAAGTTAGCAATAAGGCTTATAGCTTGCCTTTGGCGAGATAAATTCAAAATATTGGAGGAAAGTATGAAAAATATCAAGGAAATGTATAAGACAGTTGTCAAAGATCCTTTTCCCTCGGAGATGAGTTTAACTTTGGGAGATCAAGTCTTGAAATTTGTCAGAAGATCCTGGGTTATTGAAGGAGAGGAAAAGGGCCTGAGGTACGGGGAAAATCCTGATCAGCCCGCAGCTTTATATGAACTGGTTGAAGGCGAGCTAGAGCTTGGAGGAGTGAAATTTCGTTCTCCGGGTGCAGGGCTGGTTTCCAGTCTCAAAGAAGAAAATATAATTCAATCGGGAAAACATCCGGGCAAGATCAATCTCACCGATGTGGATAATGGTATTAATATCTTGCAATATTTGACCAGAAAACCGGCTGCGGTCATATTAAAACACAACAATCCGTGTGGAGCTGCCTGGTCGGATCAAGGCCTGGAAGAAGCATTGAGCAAGGCCTATTTTGCGGATCGTATTGCTGCTTTTGGTGGAGCTGTTGTTGTTAATAGGCCGTTACCTAAAGAGTGTGCCGAGTTTATGACTAAATATTATTTTGAGGTAGTGGCAGCGCCTGCTTATGAACCGGGGGCAATTGATGTTTTAAAGACAAAGAAAAATTTACGTATACTGGAAATTCCCGGCCTCGCTGACTTAGAAAAATTAGTGAACACGCCTTTCCTGGACCTCAAATCATTGGTTGATGGCGGGATAATTGCCCAATTTTCATTCCGGAACAAAATTTTGAGTGCAGATGATTTTATTCCTGCTTCTGCGGAAAAAGATGGGCAGGTGGTCATGGCCAGGAAACCTGATTCCCGCGAGATGGATGACTTGATCTTTGCGTGGGCAGTGGAGGCTGGAGTGACTTCCAACTCTGTAATTTTTGCCCGGGATGGTCAGACAGTGGCCATAGGCACTGGAGAGCAGGATAGGGTTGGCTGTGTGGAACTGACAATTCATAAAGCCTATACCAAGTATGCTGATAATCTGGCTTTTAGTGAACATGGCCTTTCACTGTATGAATTAAAATTAAAGGCCAAAAATGATCCGGAGGCAGCCAAGGCCTTGGAAGATATCCAGGAGAGAACCAAAGCTCACAAGGGCGGACTGCCAGGTTCTGTCATGGTTTCTGATGGTTTTTTCCCTTTTAGGGACGGAGTAGACGTAGCCATTGAGCAGGGCATAACTGCCATTGCTCAGCCAGGAGGCTCTATTCGTGACTTTGAAGTTATTCAGGCAGTTAACCAGGCTGAACCACAGGTAGCCATGGTATTTACAGGGCAACGCTCTTTTAAACATTAAGAAAATCAGGGTTGAGTGTCTGTGGTTAAACCTCATTCTTTGACTACCAGGTTGAAAACACTGATTTCTTGAAGGCATTTGCACCAGCTTGAAAGAAATCAGTATTAAAAAAAATATGAAAAATTGTCCTCTTAAGTCTTAAGTAGGGTTGGCCTCAGACTCTTGAGGACTGAGTGATGTATGATGGGCTCAGAACTCAGAGAAGGATATTAAGAGAGGAGCAAGACAAGAGTTGAGCAATTAGTTGGGTTAGGTGGGAATAAAGGGGTAGATTTATGGTTAATTATAGAAATCAGGGCAATACTGATAAAAACTCGGTCCATAACGCTCAGACCTCAGCCCTGTTTCCTCAGTCCTCAATTCAGCCAGGAGCAGTAGTCGAATATTTGCAGAACAATCAGGCTCAGATAGCTTGGGTTCTGGACGTGCAAAGCTCCCGGCTCAGGGTCTTTAATGTTAATCAAAGAGAAATGAAGTTGCCGGGTTCCAGGGTATTGCCCTGGGTTGGTCCGGTATATCTTGATTCATTGTCCAGGCAGGATATTTTAGATAACCTGAAGAAACACCAGTCCAGACGCGAAAAATTGACCAGGGAGATTGATGTCCTGGAAGTCTGGGAATTGGCCCAGGGAGAAATTACACAGGCGTCTATCTTTTGGTTTGCAAGTCTTATCTGGGAAGAACCATCCATAGATCAGATTGCGGCTCTGGGACGGGCCATGCTCGGTGCCAAAACACATTTCAAGTTTAACCCTCCTGATTTTGAGGTTTACAGTCAGGAGGTTGTCCAAAAAAGAGTTGAACAATTAAGACAAGCTGCCTTAAGGGAAAAATTAGTCAGCCTGGGTCAAGATTTTTTAAAGACACTATGGCAAAATGTAGGAAAGCAAAAAAACGTTGTACCGCCGGATGATCCTGAAATAAGGGAACAGATAAAAGAACTTTTATTAAAGAGAATCAAGGATCCCGAGGATCGGGAAAGTGAAAAAATTTGGAAGCAGATATCTCGCGGACTGCCCGATGATCCTTTACTACCGCTTGTTTTAGCGCAAGAGTGGGGCATACTTCCTAAACATTATAACTATCTGTTAGATCAGGCCGAGTATGACTGGGGTAGATCATGGGAAGATAAGTATGCCGGGCAGATTGAACAGATTAAAAAGAAAATTTCCCAGGATATAAAAGAACCTGCTCTGAGCGAATTAGTCAGTATTGACTCAGGATCCACAAAAGATATTGATGATGCCTTTTATGTTGCAAGACAGGATGCAGGTTTTCGTTTGAAATTGGCCTTGGCCTGTCCGATTTTGGGCTGGGAATTCGGCTCTGAGCTGGACCGGGCCGTGATGCATAGGGTGAGCAGTCTCTACCTGCCTGAAGGTACCAGCCACATGCTGCCTGTGGAGCTGGCTACGCAGACTTTTAGTTTAAAGCAAGGCGAAACCAAGCCTTCTCTTTTGCTGGACTTTTTTGTGGATGAGCAGGGGAGAATAGTTGAATTTAAACCTGAGTTTGCCTGGATAAGGGTACAGAAAAATTTAACCTATTCTCAGGTTGAGAAAATTTTGGTTGAAAAGCAGGACCAGATGCTCGAACAGGCTCTGGGACTTGCTCGTATCCTTAGGCAGAATCGCCTGGACAAAGGAGCTGTTGTTATTGAGCAGGCAGAGCCGGAGATTGTCCTTCAGGACAGGGATGGTGAAATATTTGTTGATTTACAGGACAAACCCTTTTATGCGCGGGCCCAACTTATTGTATCCGAGTTCATGATCCTGGCTAATATGGCCATGGGTTTATGGGCCATGGATAAATCAGTGCCTTTTTTATACCGTACTCAGGATATTGTTTTACCGGAACAAAGTGGAGGCGTGTGGACAAAGGCGGAAGAAATTTATTCTTTGGTCAAGGCTATGGGCGCCACTATTACTGAAGTTACCCCTAAGCCTCATCGCAGCCTGGCCGTTACTGCTTATGCTCCCATCACTTCTCCTTTGCGACGCTATGTAGACTTCTTAAATCTGGCCCAGACCATTACTTTTTTACAAAAAAACATCCCGTTGTGGTCAAAGGAAGAACTGGAAAAGTTACTTCCCTATTTGAATTCTCGTCAGGGTGCTGTGAGCCAGGTACAAAGATTTCGGCCAAGATACTGGAAGCTGGTCTATTTTCAGCAAAAGGCTAAGAAGATGAACTGGACAGGGGTTGTTGTAGATAAATCCGGACCGTTGGTCGTGTTATCTTTGCCTAGAGAGCAGATATTAGTGCGTGTTGCTCGCAATATTATAGGGGATAAGGTCAGAATCGGACAAAAATTTAAACTAAGACTGGGCAGAGTTGATCCTCTGCATAATGAAATCAAGGTCATCGGAGCGCAAGAAGTTTGTTGATGTTACTCCGTGGAAAAATTGAATTGTGAGCAGTTGAGCGATTTTTAATTTAACTCAACTTTCGGAGTTGATTTACGAACACATTTTCTTCAATGCTAACAAAGACTTGGACACATCTAAGGCTCGCTTGCGGGCTGTGCATAAAGGGGTTTATTAGTAAAATATTACTTTGTGCCATTTTGTATTTATGATGTATCTTGATATATTGGTTAAACAGTCTCCCTATGCACAGCTTTTCCGCAAGCTTCGCCGAGATATGTTACCCAATCCATTTGTAATGCATTTCCGAAAATGCGCTCTTCGAGAACGTAGAAATAGTAAGGGTTTTAAGAAGTCAGAGTTGAGTAATTTAATTTTTAAACACATTGGACTAAAGATGCGCCTGCAAAAAGGGACTTTTTGCAGGCAATGTTGAATTTTGAATGATAAATGTTGAATTATTTGAATGGGTTACAAGATAAAAATGTTTGTCAGAACTGTAAAATTTTAATTATTGCAGTTGCATCAATAAAAGTAGATTTTGAGCCACCGACGATTTTCACCCAATGTGTGAGATTGCCACGGGCAGCTTCGCTGTCCTTGCAATGACTTCGCGCTCATCCTGTCATTGCGAGGAGCGAGCGTGGGTGAAGCGACGAAGCAATCTCAAAGTTTGAATTGTAAAAAAATAGCTCAATTTAGGAGCAATATGAGGCGTGGCAAATTGAGTACATTGAGTTTTTTAAAGCTTGTAACGGTGGCCTGTCCGGTTAAACATGGGCTTCTTGGAGGGTAGTTTGCATCGTTTTTTCTAAATTTTGAGCCTGCTACCTTGAACTTAAACCTAGTAAATTTCAATAATGATATTATTAGTAGATATAGGGAATACAAATATAAAATTTGGCCTGGCAGATAAAGATAGTATTTTGGGTGGTTTTGTTTTGCCCACGGATATTACTGAGACATCTGACTCGCTGGGTCTGAAAATTTTACAGATGCTTCAGTTTAATCGGGTGGAGCCAGGGAGCATTCAGGCCTGGGTTGTTTCTTCTGTGGTTCCGCTTATGGACAGTTTGCTCAAACAAGCCGGGCAAAGATTTTGTCATTGCCCTGTTTATTTTGTACCGGATGACATTTCTTTGGGGTTGCAAAATAAATACTCACGTCCCAGTGAGGTAGGGGCGGACAGGCTAACCTGCGCTTTTGCCGCAAGAAAATTATATGCTAATAAAGGGCTTATAGTTATTGATTTCGGTACGGCGACGACCTTTGATTGCGTATATGAACAGGACTATCTTGGCGGTTTGATTTGTCCTGGAGTTTTGTCTTCAATCAAGGCACTGAGTACCCAGACAGCCAAGCTCCCTCAAATCAATTTGGATATACAAAATAAAGAACTTGAAATAGGTCGGAGTACAAAAGACAGCTTAAGCCAGGGGATTATTTTTGGTTTCGCTTCCCTTGTTGATGGATTGGTTAGTAAGCTGGAAAGAAAGTTAGGTGAAGATGTTTTTATCCTGGCCACTGGCGGATTTGCCGATAAAATTGCTAGTGTTTGCACTAAAATTCAGGAAGTCCGTCCGGATCTTCTCCTTCATGGTTTAAAGATGGCTTATTATATTGAAAAAGGTTAAGGAGTCTGTAGCCAAACCATATTTAAGAGGGCAAGTTTTCATGATTATTTTTCAAACCCGGATTCTTTCATGCTGGTGCAAACTTCATGGTCGCATCTAGTAGGTTGCTTGCAGGCAGAGCATAATGGGGGATTTCATTCGGAAGTCCTTACTTTTTGATCTTTTAGCCTTGGTTTTCCTACTGTAAACTACAAACTTTAATATATAAAAAAGGAGAATAGAGATGAGTATTATTACCGATATCTGGGCTAGGGAAATTCTGGACTCCAGGGGTAATCCCACTGTTGAGGTGGAAGTTGTTTTGGAGTCTGGTGTGTTTGGACGTGCAGCAGTGCCTTCCGGGGCATCTACTGGCTCCAAGGAAGCCTTAGAGCTGCGTGATCAGGATAAGTCCAGGTATGGCGGCAAAGGCGTGAGCAAGGCAGTGGCCAATGTGCTTGAAGAAATAGCTGATGAGATTATCGGTTATGATGCTTTGCGTCAGGTTGAAATCGATGAAATCCTCATTGACTTGGATGGCACTGAAAACAAGTCAAAGCTTGGGGCAAATGCCATTTTGGGTGTTTCGTTAGCTACAGCCAGAGCAGCAGCCAATTTTCTCGGACTTCCTTTGTATCAATACATTGGTGGGGTAAACGCCAAGGTCTTGCCTGTTCCCTTGATGAATATTTTAAATGGCGGGGTGCATGCACCCAATAATCTGGATATTCAGGAATTTATGATTATGCCCTTGGCAGCGGCTACCTTTAGAGATGCCTTGCGCATGGGGGCAGAAATATTCCACGCCCTGAAAAGCATTTTAGCCAAGGATGGCCTCTCTACAGCCGTTGGTGATGAGGGTGGCTTTGCACCAAACCTAAAGAGTAATCGCCAGGCATTTGATTATATTTTAAAGGCTATAGAGGAGGCAGGTTATCAGCCCGGTTCAGAAATTGCCCTGGCCATTGATGCGGCAGCAACAGAGTTTTATCAGGATGGTAAGTATAATCTTCAGGGAGAAGGTAAGGTTTTTACTGCTGACGAGCTTATTGACTATTACAAAGATATCATTGATGCCTATCCCTTGATTAGCATCGAAGATGGGCTGGCGGAAAATGACTGGGAGGGCTGGAAGACTATGACTTTGGCCCTGGACAGCAAAGTCCAATTGGTGGGCGATGATATCTTTGTGACCAATCCGTCCTTGCTGGCCGAGGGGATCATGCAGGGAGTAGGCAACTCTATTTTGATTAAATTAAATCAGATCGGAACGTTAACAGAAACTTTGGATACCATTGAGATGGCCAAAGAGGCTTCTTACACTACTGTTATTTCCCATCGTTCAGGAGAAACAGAAGATACTTTTATCGCTGACCTGGCTGTGGCCATGAATGCTGGTCAGATCAAAACCGGATCGCTTTGTCGTAGCGATCGCCTGGCCAAATACAACCAGCTTTTGCGCATTGAGGAGGAACTTGATGAGCAGGCTATTTACTTTGGTCCGGCCATGGCCAGCCAGTTGAGTTAGTGAACAGTGATCAGTGAACAGAAATCTACGTCAAACGTTGAACATCGAACCTTGAATGTTGAACATTGAACAACAAAAGAGGTGGTTATGAAAATTTTAAATGGTAAGGAAACAGCAGCACAGATTAGACAGGAATTAAAAGAGGAGATTGCTCAGCTAAAATCACAGGCTGGTCGCGCTCCCGGGTTGGCTGTTATTCTGGTCGGTGAAGATCCAGCCTCCCAGGTTTATGTGCGCAACAAGGAAAAGGCCTGTGCCGAGGTGGGGATTATCTCCAAAGGGTTTCATCTGCCAGCGGAGATAACTCAAGCCGAGTTGGAGGATAAGATTTGCGCCTTAAATGAGGATCCTGAGGTTGATGGAATTTTACTCCAGCTTCCTCTGCCCAAAGGATTGGACAGCCAGAGGTGCCTGGACCTTATCCTGCCCGAAAAAGATGTGGATGGTTTTCATCCTGTAAATGTAGGAAAATTGACTCTGGGGCTAGATGGTTTACGCTCATGTACTCCTGCCGGGATAATGACCTTACTTAAACGCTATGACTTGAGTGTTCAGGGCAAAAAGGCCGTTGTCATCGGTCGGAGTAATATAGTTGGCAAACCATTGGCTCTGATGCTCTTACAGGAAAATGCTACAGTCACAATCTGTCATTCTCGCACGCAGGATATAGCCTCGGAGGTCAGCCAGGCGGACTTTGTTTTTGCAGCTGTGGGGCGTGCTAAGTTTGTGACCAGGGAGATGGTCAAGCCGGGGGCAGTAGTAGTTGATGTTGGTATAAACAGAACAGAAGAAGGCCTGGTCGGGGATTGTGACTTTGAAAACTTGAAAGATATAGTTTCGGCCATAACCCCGGTACCTGGAGGGGTAGGTCCCATGACCATTGCTCAACTTTTGCTCAATACTGTTCAATCCTTTAAGTTAAGGCAAAAGTAAAAGCGTTAAGAGGTACAAAGAGAAACAGAAAGTTTACTTTTTGGCCTTTTTACGTAGCAGTCATTTTTTACTCGATAGACACAAGGGCGGAGGCATAAATCCGCCCTTGCTATTCACCAATTTAACCAACCAAAATTCCTGCATAACCAACCACCTGGTCATAATCACCACTAACTTCTCCAGAAGTTGCATAGGAAACGAGTCTTGTTTTGGTTGCTCCGAGACTTATTGCACACGCAAGGCCCATGGTCATGGGCAAGACTCCGCACATAGAGATGTTTTCTTGCTGAACAGCGGTAAAAAGCCCTCTGGGGTCTAGGTTTAGGATTTGCTCAATGGCCTTTTGATCCTTTTTTTGGGCCAGCTCATGAGTAACATAGTGGCTCATGTCTGAACTGACTACCAGGGAGACATCACTTGGTTTTAGTTTAGAGTTTTGTGTATAGCGAGAAATGGCCCGGGCTAGCTCCTGACCCACCTGGAGAAGAGTTTCCAAATTAAACTCGGAAACACTCAAGGGTACAATATGGATGTTATTATTTTTGGCCCATAAAAAGGGTAGTATCACTTCCAGGGAGTGTTCATAAAGGTGGGCTTGATAATCAGAGTTTATGCCTGGTATTTTTTCAATTTCCTGGGCCAAATTTTCATTGACTTGTAAATGGCCGCCCGGAATTAACCATTTTCCTTCTGGCCAAAGGGAAAGCCGGGCTCCTTGGCCGGTATGGTTGGGCCCTAAGAGGACAATGGTCTGGCCCAGATTGGCCTGGGATAAAGTTCTTCCTGCTACTGGACCAGAGAAGATATATCCGGCATGGGGGACCATGGCCAGGATGGTCTTTTCATCGTTCTCGGGCTGCCCCTGGAGCAGTTCCTGTACCTGTTGATAAAGAGTTTGGGGCCTGCCTGGATAAAATTGGCCGGCGACTATGGGTTGTCTGTCCATTTTCCCTCCATGGTTAAGTTAAGCAATCAACTTTCGGAGTTAATTTACGAACGCATTTTCTTCTATGCTAACAAAGACTTGGACACATCTACCCCGGTTGAATACTGGCAAAGCCAGCCCAGCTTCGCTGGATTCAACGGGGTAAAAGGCTTGCTTGCGGAGAGAGCATAATGGGCTATTTTGGGTAAATGAGTATTCTTTTAATTATACCTTAGTTGAGCGATTTTCACTCAATGGGTGAGATTGCCACGGACAGCTTCGCTGCCCTCGCAATGACAATCTCCCCCCTGTCATTGCGAGTGGAACAAAGTGTAGCGAAGCAATCTCAAAGTTTGAACTGCAAAAAAATCGTTCAATTTAAATTATAGATAGTTATGGCAAGTAGCACCAGCTATCTACCTTTGTCACCCAGATGCTCTGTTTTTCCCCAAGCTTCGCCAAGATGTGTTGCCCAACCCGTTTGTAATGCATTTCAGAAAATGTGCTCTTCAAAAATGATGTAATATCAATGAGTTGAACAAGTCAGAAATTGGAGTTAAGTAGTCTAGAGCGGGCTAATTGTTATTTGGTTTATAGGTTAAAGGGTTTATTTTTAACGGTTAGAGACATGGGAAGACCTTACCTCAATCATTCAACCACTCAACTGCTCACACCACTTAACTACTTAACAAAATATTGTTCGGCTTCCTTAAGTAATTGGGCTGAATTCAGGTCTGATTGGGCCATTTTGCTAAACAGGCTTTTTGGCTTTTTGTTTATAAGTTCGTTCAAGATTTTGGTCCAGGAGGCTGTATCTCCATTTAATTTATAGAGTCCGGCCAGGCGGTACTGAAAGGCTGGCCAGTCGGGATCATCCTCTTTAATATAGGTAGCTAATTCCAGGGCCCAGCCCAGGGCCTCTTTTTTTCGGCCAGTCCTTTCTGTAGCTTGGATTAAAAGATCAAGGCAAGATTTAATTTTTGGGATGTCGTCTTTCTTTTCCAGAAAAATGGACAGGGCTTCCTGGGCGAAAATATATACATTCTCCAGATCTCCCTGAGATAATGCATTTTGGGCTAGAAAATACAAGGCATAGGCGCGTTGTTTAGCTGGGAGATCTATATCTGCAGCTAATTTTCGCCACAAAGGCAGGGCTTTTTGGATGTGACCTAAATTTTCATAGGCCAGGGCCAGAGCATAATTTAATTGCTGTTTTTGCTTTTTAGGCAGTGCCCAATCCTTACACTTTTCTCCTAACTCTATAATTTTCTTCCAGTCCTCCGTTTTAAAATAGATGTTGAGGAGCAGGGCCAGGGCCGTGAAACTGTTTTGATTAACAATTTTTTTGTCTAATATAGGTTGTGCTAGTTTGATGGCCTGGTTGATCTGGTTATTATTTAAAAAAGCTGTGGCCAGGGCCAGTCTGGTTTCAGGGTCTATTTTAGTTAAATTTTGAGATAGAAAAGGATACTTTGTCCACGCGTTGAGTATTTGCTTATAATTGTTTTCCAGTACATATCTGTGTACTAGCTGAACAAAGGCTTGTACTCCCACATCCAGGGCCTTGGAGCGAAGTTTTTTTTGTCCATATCTGCTTAAAAAATTATCTATTGTCTTTAAGGCCTGCAATTCCTTTTTGTTCCATAACTCCCAAATGGCCAATTTGATCAGGGCTACAGGCGCCAGAGGGCTGTCTGGATATTTATTACTGATTAAAGTATAAATTTTTTGGGGGCGCAGGGTATAAGGCCGGTCAAAGACTGAAAACATATCTTTTATATTGGGTTGGTCATAAATTCCTTCCTCTGCAAGGCGCATAGCTGCTATTAGCCCCCCCTCCCGGTCGGGAAATTTTTGGGATGTTTTTTCATAAATTTCTTTGGCTGCCCGCTTTTTGCCTTTAAGAAGATAGATATCGCCGATTCTGGCCAAAGCAATGTCTGCCTTATCCCCATCCGGGAGCAGATTTACATAAGTTCAGAACCGGTCTTTGGCCCGGTCATATTTTTTATTCTTATAAGCAACATAACCAGACAAAATTAAAAAATCAGGGTCGTCAATGTAGTATCTGGGCCATCTTTGCTCTATATATTCAACGATATCTAAGGCCTGCTTGAAAAATTCAAGTTGTTTTAGGCTCTTGGCTAAGCCCACTGCTGCTTGCTGTGCTATACGATGGTCAGGATATTTTTGAATAATATGCTGAAATTCATCAGCAGCCTTTTGATAATCTTTTTTTTGAAAATAAAAATCAGCCCAATAAAAATAGGTCAGGGGAATATCAGGATCATAAGGATATTTTTTGCGCAAAAGATTAAAATAGGCCCGCGCTTCCGGGATGTTGCCAACTGCCAGGTGGACATAACCTAAATTGAGCAAGGCAGAAGGGAGTCTAGGTGATTTGGGGTCATAATTTATGGCTCGTTCATAGGCTTCGACAACTTGGGAAAAACTTTCCTTCAGGTTATTGTGGTTTATTTGAAAAAGGAGATCAGCATATGTATAAAGTACTTCTTCCTTGAGTTCTTCAGGGAGGCGCGGGTCACTAACCAAGGGGGCTAGCGTTTCCATCGCAGCATCTAGTTCACCATTGGCAATAGCTGCCCTAATGTTGGTGAGCATGCTTTGATAATCAGGTTGCGCAGTTGCGTTTTGGTCTGCACCTCTTGGTGCTTGGTTTGTTTTTGTTGTTGCGGTGGTTGTGTTCTCTGGTGCTGTTGCTTGACTGGAATTGGGTGGGACAGCTGTTGTGTCAGGGATTTGTTGAACGGGCACCTGTGTTTTACTTTTTGGTTGCTCCTTTGGAACACTGGGCTTCTCTGTTTCAACGGGGGCTTTCACTTCTTGAGCAGATCGAGGACGTATGGTCTGGGCTTGGTCTGGAGGAACTCTTTTTATTTTAGCCTTGAGTTTATAAGGTACTTCTTTTTTGAGCTGGCTAGGTGTTTTGGAGACAGTTGCGTTTGTCACCTTGGTTGGTTTTGGAACCGGTGTTATGGGCTTGGATACAGGTGTGGTAGATGCGTTGTGTTCTGGTTGCTCTGGAGGTTTTGGTTTGGCCTGAATTTTTCGTTTGATAGCCCCTGGTTTGGTTTTTGGTGTGTGAGCCTGGGCAGAGTCAGGAGCGGGCTTTGGAGTAGACTTTGGCTGTGTTTTGGTCGTACTTGTCGATTTTTTTTGCCTCTTGGTTTCCTTGGGCTTTTGTGGCGGAGACCATTTGGCTCCCAAAGGGTCGTAAAAGATATCCAGGACGATTTTTTTCTCTTTGGCGAGGTTGAAGGTGATAAAGCCAAAATTGGGATGTTTCGTGATAATTTCAATACCGTTTTTGGAAATAATGATTTTTTCCACCAAACGAGAAAAGGATAGGTCAACAGGGGTTGGTTTAAGTTCCTTTTTCCATATATCCGGTGGTAAAAAAAGGGTGAGTTGTTTTTTTGCTGTTCTCTCTAATTTGAATTCTGGTATTTTTTGGTCAAGCTTAAAGACGATTCGTTCATTTTGAGGGTGTTTGCCCCAATAATAGATCAAGGCAGCGCATTGTTTTGGGAGCAGGCTTCCCCAAAGAAATATCCCCAAGACCACGATAAAAAAGAGGGGGACTGATTTTATTCTATAATGCAAGTTAGCTACTGCCATTCTTTACCTTGAAACTATTGGTGAAAATTGAGGTCATTTTCCTATGTAGTTTTTAATACTCAAAGTTTAAAATTGTATGCAATTTTTAGGCAAAAGATTAGGGTATTTTTTTCTTTTTTAATTTTTCAATCAATGTGGTTCTCTTGATACCCAGGATTTCAGCCGCCTTATTTTTAACTCCCTGGGCCTGTTTCAGGGCTTCGATGAGCAGGTTTTCTTCAATCTTATCTAAAAAATCCTTTAAATTCATCTTGTTGCTTTGCATGTCTTTAAGTCGGGGCCAGGCAAAGGCCGAAGTTTTTGGTTTTGGTTTAATCCCTGTGGCCTCAAGAAGTTTTATTGGTAAGTCTTCTGGTTGAATTTCTGTGTTTTCACACAGGATAGTCAGCCGTTCCATGAAGTTTTCCAGTTCCCGGACATTACCCGGCCAGGGATAATTTAGTAAGAGGTCCTTGGCGGCAGGAGAAATAGACATGTTCTCACGCCCTTTTTGCGCGCAGAATTTTTCAAGAAAATATTCGGCTAAAATTAGAATATCTTCTCCCCTCTCTCTTAAAGGGGGCAGGCTAATCGGAATGACATTGAGGCGATAAAAAAGATCTTCGCGAAATGTTCCTTTGGCTACCTCTTTTTCTAAGTCTCTGTTAGTAGCAGCGACAATGCGTACATCAACTTTTTGGGTTTTAGTTCCTCCGACTCGCTCAAATTCTTTTTCTTGAATAACCCTTAAAATTTTTACTTGGAGACTAAGGTCCATTTCCCCGATTTCATCTAAAAAGACGGTGCCTCCGTTGGCCAGTTCAAACCTGCCGGCTCTGGATCTGATAGCATGGGTAAACGCACCCTTTTCATGGCCGAAGAGTTCGGACTCTAAGAGATCTTTAGGAATAGCGCCACAATTTATAGGCACAAAAGGTTGATTTGCCCTGGGACTATTCCTATGAAGAGCCCGGACAAGCAATTCTTTTCCTGTCCCTGATTCTCCAGTAACCAGGACAGTAGTATCTGTTGGGGCAACTTTAGCCAGGATTTTAAATACTTCTTGCAGGGCAGGGCTTTGGCCGATAATGCCTGTTGTATCAAGTGACATAATCGCTCCTGGATTTTATTTAGTTAATATTTGTTGCTGTCAAAATAATGACAGAAAGTCAACACCTGAGTTTCCTAAATGAATAAAAATAAATTATTTTTACCAAAAGACTGTATCCGGGCCCGTTTCGTACGCCGCATAAAACGTTTTACCATCCTGGCCTCAAAAGATGGACAGGATATTTGGGCGCACACAAATAATTCGGGCTCTATGCTGGGTCTGCTTAAGCCTGGTCGGACTTTACTGCTGTCACCAGCTAAGAATCCAAAGCGCAAATTGCCATATACATTGGAGCTTATCTATATGGGGCACTTCTGGGTAGGAGTAAATACTTCGGTGCCAAATAAAATGCTTAAGATTATTTGGGAAAATAAGTTGATTCCTGAATGGGCTGTTTATGAGCGCTTTATTCCTGAGGCGAGACTGAACCAGAGCCGGCTAGATGCTAAACTAGAGGGGCGGGGGGGCGTTTTGTGGGTCGAGGCCAAAAATGTAACCTTGGTTGAAGATGATGTGGCCTATTTCCCGGATGCCCAAAGTGAGCGAGCCAGAAAGCATTTGCGTGAGTTAATCGGGCTTGCTAAAAAGGGACACCAGGTAGCCTGCTTTTATCTTATCCAAAGACCTGACTGTAACTGCTTTGGTCCAGCTGATTTTATTGACCCGGAATTTGCCAAACTTTTTTGGCAGGCTATAAAAGCCGGGGTTAAAATGTATCCTTTTCAGGCGGTTGTTGACGAGCAGGGAATAGCTTTGGGTAAAAGACTTAGTTTAGTTGAGAATGGAGCTATTTATTAAAAAAGAGGCAATCATCTGTAACACCTATAAATAAAAAGAGAATTTTTTAAATTTGGTTATGGAAACAAGTTTCTCTTAAGAGGCGTAATATAGCTGGAGCATTTGGTTAGCTCTACGACAAGTAAACACAAGTTTTTCAATCAAGATTAGACAGCTTGTCGGGGGCGACAAGGGGGCAAAATGGTGGATAATATAGCCTGTATTATTTTTTACGTGAATGTTCCCAGAGGGCAGCATCAAAGTCGTCTAACTAAGTCCAGAAGAGCTTTTCTGAACTACCTAAAATACCTATTTTAATTCAGTTAGATACAGCAAATTATGAAGTTTAGTTATTAAAAGGAATGGAAGGCTTCAGTGGTTATTTTTGTGGAATGGCTACTCTAATCCCAGTCTTGATATACTTTGAGATATTTAGCAAGGGTTGAACTTTTTGAGGATATAAAAAAATTTATCTGATTGGAGTACTTATCGAAGATAAATTTTAAATATTCCTCAATTTTTATAGTTCTGCTTTTTAAGTTTGTCGCATGGATTTTGCCTTCTTCGTCAGATGGAAAGAAGTGTCCTCTATCATCTAAATCGACACCACACAGCACAATAGTTTTAAAATCTGCTTTGATAGCGAAATCAATAGCTGTGCTTAACGAACCTTTAACATGAATAAGTCCATTTTTAATAAAGTTTTTATTAAGAAAGTATAAGTAAGGCAAAGAATTTTTTGTTCTTACTACTGTATAAAAAAGTTTATGGTATAGTAGTCTATCTCCAAGTTTTTTTTGTATCCACTCACGCATAAAGGCATATTCTTTTTTATTTAAATATCTTAAAGTTAAATCGCTTGTTACGTAAATGGTGTTCTTTGATGTTTCTAATCTTTTCTCAATCCCTAAAGCCCAACGTCGAAACTTTTCTTTGTCACGAATATATTCAAACATATATATGTCAGGAGTAAAATGATGTAGAGTAAACAAATTCAGCCCAAGCGAATCAAACTGCGACACATGCTTAAACTTTTCATTATTTATTTCCAATATAGATTTTCCAGTTCCAAAAATAAAAATTTTTTTTGATTTTGGGGTGTAATTTTTAAGGCTTAGTTTTTTATAAGGATATTTTTTGAGAGAAGAAAAGTATTTGATAACTCTCCTGGAGTGATCCAAAATATCTCTAAATGTAGAATATTTTTTCATGTATACCTCAATAAAACAAAATTGGTAATAAATATGCCAAGTTATTTGCTAAGTAGATTGTTCATGCAATTTAAAAAAGAATGCTTTTTTGGAGTTATTAATATTTATGTAACGATGAAGTTTGAACTTGTTAACGAGGTAGTGTGAGATTAAGGAATTAAGATATTAATCCCTTTAATTTTTATCTTATAGAGTCCATCCGTCATCAATTATTATATTCTGGCCGTTAACATATCGAGACATATCAGAAAGCAAATAAATTAGAGAGCCTTTTAAATCTTCACAATTTAACAGCCCCTTAGATAAACCATACTGATTATACTTTTTTACAAAAATATCAGGCTGATTATCAAAAATACCGCCAGGACTTATACAATTTACTCGGATATTGTTGTTTTTAAAATATTTAGCCATATACTTAGTTAAGTGAATAATTGCCGATTTTATGCAAGCATACTCGACAGGCATTGTCATGTTAGTTCCCTCATATATTTCAAATCTAGGTGGCACAACACCATAAATTGAGGCTATGTTAATTATATTACCATACCCTTGATTTTTGAAATAAAGCGCAAACTGTTGTGATGTAAGAAAATAGCCCCCTAAATGCAAGTTAATGTTTTCACAAAAATCTTTGTATTCAACCTCTTCAAATATTTTCCCATAATGTATGTTTCGAGGATAGGCGCTATTTACTAGAGCATCTATTTTACCATACTTTTCATGTAAAAAGTTTATAATGGTGTCAATGGATTTTTTATTTGTAATATCCATTTGTACAAATTCTACTTTGTCAGAATTGAAATAGTTTTTTATTTCTAAAAAAGCCGCTTTACCTGCTTCACTATCATTATCCGCTATAATCCCTATTCCATTTTCAACAATAACTGTTTTTATAAATTCTTTCCCTATCAGCCCTGCACCGCCTGAAATTACCACGATTTTATCTTTTAACACTGATTGTTTCCTCCAGTTTCTTTTTCATCAAAAATTCAACAAATTCAAAATCAAGTTCAGAATCAATGTCTATAGATCTTTCTTCAGGCATGATATAAAGGCCTGTATTTTCAAGAAATATTGTATCATTTAATAGCAGTGCGTCTCGTTTCCATATATAAATTGAAGCATTCATATCAAAACATTTAGGAGAATCCTGTCTTCTTACAATTGAATTTTGTAATGGTTTCGAAAGAACTACTTTACCGTCTTCTGTCAATTCTACTAAGTTAAAGTACGGGGACCTTCTAGCTGGAGCTGCTGTGATTAAATTGTCGTAGTTTTTTTCTATAAAAACTTCCATTGCATGAATTATATCTTCTATATTTCTGAGAGGAGAGGTTACATCTAAATCCATTACTATATCAAATTTTTTCCCACAATATTTTTCGCTTTCAATCACAGCATGTTTTATAACAGGCAATTTAGGAGCTTCATCTGTAGCTAGTTCTGCAGGCCTTTTGAAGAATATATCGGCTCCATATTGTTTAGCTATTTCTATAACTTTATTGGAATCGGTGCTAACTATTATATGATCACAAATTCCAGTAGCTTTTGCTTGCTCTATACTGTATGCTATCAAAGGTTTGTCTAACAATTTTCTGATATTTTTGTTTTTTATGCCTTTTGAGCCTCCTCTTGCGCATATAGTGCATAAAATACTTTTTCCTCTAAACATTATATCCTTACCATTCCTTGCAAATTTCAGAATTTCGAATTTTATCTATTGTATCGATTACTTCTAAGCCTTCATCAAAAGTACATAAATCTCTAAACCGGCCCTCTATAATTTCTTCGTGCATTTTTCTATATGTATAGTTTCTATCTGAACAGGAAAATTTAGTTTCTTTTTTTTCTAGGTTTTTTAGTCCTATGCATAACGTGTTCTGAATTAAATCACCTATGATAGTCTCATGTAATGTGTGAACAAGGATACTTCTTTTAGGTATCTTGCTTATATAGTCGATACTAAAATTTATTATTGTTCCTTTATTTGTTTTACCTATTGCAGTCGTCAAATCATCAGAATCTATTTCTAAATCAGAAATCTTTGTATTTTTAGCTTCGATGTGATTTATTTTGCCAAAAAGGTGCTGAATGTAATCGATTTCATGGCTTAAATCCAGTAGGACTCCTCCTCCTTTTTCTTTAGTTGCGCAATATGACTTTCTATAGTCTCTTTCTGGTCTCCAAGTTGGTAAATACTGTCCTGCAATTGCATTTACATAAATAATTTTTTCATTCTTAGTTTTGTTTTTTATTTCCTGAATAATAGGATGAAATCTTAAGTTATATCCAACATAAACATTATTTTTCTTTATTTTTAGATTTTCTTTTTTTATGAAAAGAGGTTTTTCTACTAAAATTGTTTTATTTTCTACTGTATTTTCAAGAAATTTTAGTTGGGGAAAGTGCTTATAGGTTTCTGATGCAATAATAAAATAATCAAACTTGTCAATATTGCTAACTTTCTTCAATTCAGAATACGTTTTATAGGCATTTATTTCTTGTGAGGTTACAAGGTGTATGTCAATATTAGGGTAAAGCTCTTTTAAAACTTTAGCGTGCCTTTTTCCTATTGAACCAAATCCAATTATTAATGTCCTCATTTTTTACCAAATTTAAGTTTTAATTTAGATTATTGAAAGTTTATTTATGGCTTCTCTATATTCATTCCATTGACCAATATCAATATAATCGCTTTCTCCTATCGGATAAGAAAATGCCTTATTTCCTTCCATAAGCACCTTGTTAATCAAGTTTGGCATATCATAATATTTTTTCTCTGGTATATAACTTAATACCTTTTTATTTAGGATGTAAACGCCTGTATTTATAGGAAAAACGTATTCAGGCTTTTCAATAATCTCTTCTATTTCTCCTCCGTCTTTGAATTTCACTACACCATAAGGTATTTTATAATGCTGAATTGATGATATCAAGGTCAGATACGAGCTGTTTTGGATATGGAAATCTAAAATTTTCGAAAAATTTGCCCTAATCATAATATCACAGTTTGAAACTATAAAATTTTCGCTTATTTTATGTTCTAGTAATTTTAAGCTTCCAGCAGTACCCCAAAAATCATCTTCCCATACAAACTCTATTTCATAGTCTTTTTCGATGCCATTGAAATAGGCCGCAATCATTTCGCCTTTGTAATTTAATGTTAAATAGAATTTTTTTGTTCCTTGTTCCCTAAATCTGTCTATGATATGTTCAATAACAGGTTTTTCATCTATTGGGATTAAAGGCTTTGGTAACACTTTTGTAAATGGATCTAGTCTCGTTCCTTTTCCACCAGCCATAATTATAACCGGGATATTCCCAGCCATTTTACTGTATATTTTTTTTGACTTATCATTCCCGAATATGGATGTCCATGTTATAAAATCAACTACAACATTGTTTTTATTTAAAATAGGTAAAACTTCGATTTTTTTTTCTACAAGTATTTTCTTTGCCAAATTTTCTGAGAAATCATCATTGTAAATAAATATTGGATTTTTATTATAAATGTCTTTAACAAAACCTTCTATTCTTCCTGTTTTAATTATATGTCTTCTAATATCTCCATCTGTAACGGTTCCTAATAATTTATTATGTTCATTAACTATCAACAATACTTTTTCTGCTGTTTTATCTAGCCTTTTTAAGGCGTCCTTTATGGAATAATTTTCTGAAATAAATATATTTTTTAGCTTCATTTTTATCTCTAGGCAAGAAGTGTGTCTAATTTTATGTTGTAAAAATTCTTTTTTGTATTTTTTACTTTGTATTTTTTTAGAATAGTTACTATTTTTTCAGCTGACTCTCCGTCACCATAAGGATTTATTGTATTTTTCAGTTGTTTTCTAAATTTTTTAGAATATAATTTTTGAAAAGCTTCTCTAATATCTTTCTTGTTTGGCTGACAATCTATAACACTTTTTGCTTTTATCCTTCCTTTTTGTCTGTCACCAATATTTATTGTTCCTATTTTAAAACTTGGTGCTTCTATTATACCACTTGATGAGTTTCCAACAATTGCATCTATATATTGCATCGTAGATAAATATAATAATTGACCCATAGATGTAAACACAATAGATTTTTGTTTGTTTTTTTGTACATATTCGTCGATCATTTTGTTGATTATTCTTCCGTCTATGTCAGCATTTGCTTTTGTAAATATTATATTTGTGTCTTCTAGTTCATCTAGTACGTCTAATAAGTTTATTATTTGTTCTCTTGATGTTTCTTTCTCTAGGGTAGCAGGATGAAATGTAACTAGTATATTATGCTTATTAAATTTAAAATTTATCTTTTTTTCTAGTTCATCCTTGCTTAAGAGATTCATTTTTTTTATGTTGTCAATTCCCAAAGCACCAACATTAAAAACTCTTTCAGGACATTCGCCAAGTTGGATTACTCTTTTTTTGTACTCTTCAGTTGATGTAAAATGCAGATAGCTCATTTTAGTGATAGAATGTCTAAATGCTTCATCAAAAGCACCTTCTGTCGTTTCGCCCCCATACAAGTGTGCTATAGGTAATCTTGCAACAAATGAAGCAATAGCAAACGCTAATGCCTCAAATCTGTCCCCAAGAATTACCACTATATCAGGTTTTAATCTCTCCAAAGCTTCACTATAACTTATTATTCCCAATCCAATAGATTTTGATATTCCGATTGCTGAATCTGAACTTAAAAGTATCTCTATTTTTTCATCTATTTTAAATCCTTCGCTTTCTATCTCTTTATATGTTAACCCAAATTCAGGAGACAAGTGCATTCCTGAAACTACTATCTGGAGGCAAAGCTCCCTATCTTTTTGTATCTCTTCCATTAAAGGCTTTAAAAGTCCATATTCAGCTCTTGTTCCTGTAAAAATACATATTTTTCTTTTCATAATTCTATCAATTCGTCTTCTTTATAATCTCTATTTGCTAATCTTCCTACAATTTTTGGCCACATCATTGGATTAATGCCATTTCCTGGTCTTTTTACTGTTAAATTATTTTCAGTAAAAATTTCACCTTTTTTAATATCAGTCTTTGCTACAATACTTTTTCTCGCAATGCCCCTATTTTTTAATTCAGATTTAGATGGCTTTTTTATTCCGTTGCCTAATGCCTTTTCAATATTTCTTATCGCTATTACCATTGCTTTAAATTCATCAGGTTCTAATGATGCTTTGTGGTCAGGTCCGGGAAGATTTTTATCAAGTGTAAAATGCTTTTCTATTACTTTAGCGCCTAGTGATACTGCAGCTATAGGAATTTCAATTCCCAAAGTATGGTCGGAATAACCAATTTGAATCTTAAATGATTCCTTTATGGTTAACATAGCTCTAAGATTTACATCATCATAAGGTGTTGGATACCCAGTATTACAATGCAAAATACATATCCTTTCAGGGGATGTTCCTGCTTCTATTAAAAGATCTAATGCATCTTCTATCTCTCCTAAGTCTGCCATACCTGATGATAAAATTATTTGTTTTTTATAACTTCCAATCTCTTTGAGAAGTAAATAGTTAGTTATCTCACCTGATGGGATTTTAAATACTCCCATACCTAATTCTTTTAAAAACCGAGCACTTTCTAGATCAAAAGGACTCGAGATGAAAGCAATTCCTCTTTTTTGGCAATATTTAAAAAGATCTTCAAAATCATCATAACTCAATTCAAGCCTTTTTAGCATGTCTAATTGTGAGCCTTCATCACCTATTATTTCTTTTTGATATTCGGCTTTTGAAGCAAATCTAGTTGTAATTTTTTCTGCCTTGAATGTTTGAAATTTAATAGCATCTGCTCCAGTTTGGGCTGCTGCATCTACAAGCTTCTTTGCCATTTCAATGCTGCCATTATGATTAACCCCAGCTTCAGCTATTAGAAATACTTTTTTATACATTAACCAATTCTCCTAGCTGGATTCCCCACAAAAATCCCTGATTTATTTATCGATTTTATAACAACTGAGCCGGCGCCGATAATTGTTGAATTAGCTATGGTAATGTTGTTCAATAAAGTAGCATTACTGCCTATAAAACACTCATCATCTAAACTGCAGTAACCATTGACTATTGCGCCTGTTGAAATGTGGCAATGATTGCCAATCGTTACATCATGCTCAATTATGGAACCACTGTTTATTATACAATTCATTCCAACTTTTGTATCGGCATTTATTGTTGCATTGTGCATTACAATCGTACCTTCTCCTAGGATGCTATGTGCGGAAATTTTTGCCAGCGGAGATTTAATCACAGGCAATTTTGCATTTAATTTTTTCAGTTTCTTGAAAATTTGAACCCTTTTTTGGGCAGATTTAATTTGGCCTACCGTTATAAAAAAATTTTTATATTCTTTAGATAAATCAAGCAAATCTCTATCTGAGGCTATTATTTTATAACCTAAAACTTTTTGACCAATTTTTTCCTTTAAATCAACAATACCTACTATTTTATATGCTTCTCCCATTTCAATGACATCAATACACGCCTTACAGTGTCCACCACCACCTATTAGAACTATTTCTTCTTTCATGTTACTGCAATATTTTTTTTATTGTTTTGCAAATAAAATATATGTCATCTTCTTTGTTCAAGGTTGAACTTGGTAAACATAAAGAATGTTTATAGATATAGTATGAGTTTAGATAATTTGATTTTTTAAAGTTTTTATAAGGAGGAAACTCTATTATTGGCATAAATACTCTTCTAGTAGGTATTTTATTTTTCTTTAATTCTTTTTGTAGTCCATTAATATTGATCTCCTTTTTAAAAATGATTGACGTGAGCCACCATGAACTTTTAGCACTTGAGAGTTCTTTTTGAAAGATAACTTCATTAATTTTACCCAATTCGTCTTTGTATATCTGATTGAATAATTTTTTCTTTACTAGAAACTCGTCGAGCTTTTCCATTTGAGCAAGTCCTATTGCTGCTTCAATATTAGTCATTCTATAATTAAACCCAATCTCTGGATGGTAATACCCTCTTTCATTATCTCTTGCTTGGTTTACTAAAAATTTTATATGTTCAAGTTTATCCGCATCCTGGCCAATAACCATCCCTCCACCACCTGTCGTAATTAATTTATTGCCATTAAAGCTAAAACAACCAAAGTCACCAAATGTTCCTGTGTAGTAATTTCGGTATTTTGCACCTAAGCTTTCAGTAGCATCTTCTATAACGAAAAGGTTATGTTTCTTAGCTATTTTTAAGATAGCATCCATATTACACGGATTTCCAAAAAGATGAACAGGTATAATTGCTTTTGTTTTATCAGTTATGGCCTCTTCTATTTTTTCATGATCTATATTCCATGTTTCAATGTCTACGTCCACAAATATAGGCTTAGCTCCAACATAGGCTACTGGATTCACTGTTGCTACAAAAGTCAAAGCTGGTACAATCACTTCATCTTTTTGCCCTATCCCAAGTTCGTATAAGGCTATATGCAGAGATGCGGTTCCGCTTTGAACCGCAACTGCTTTGTTGGTCCCTAGATACCTAGCAAATTTTTTTTCGAATTCTGGGACAAAGTCGCCTGCTGTAGAGACGAAACCGGAATCAATGGCTTTATTTAAATATTTTTTTTCTAATTCTCCTAAATTCGGAGCATCTAGAAATATTTCATTTTTATACATTGTATATATCCGGCTTGTATAGTCTTAAATTTTTTTTATTTTTAAACCACTCTATTGTTATTCTTAAGCCATCATCTAAGGTGTATTTTGGTCTCCAATTCGTTAGTTTTTTTATCTTTGCATTACACCCTAATAATCTTTCAACCTCGCTTTTTTCAGGCCTTAATCTTTTATTGTCGGTAATTATTTTAGCTTCAGGATCTATCAAGTCAATGAGTTTTTGAGCCAGATGTTGTATAGATATTTCGGATTGTGTAGCGATGTTTATTTCTTCTCCTAATGTTTTGTCTGACCTAGCTATTTCAATAAAACCCTCCACTGTATCCTTAACAAAAACTAAATCTCTAGTCGGATGTAACGCTCCAAGCTTGATTTCCTTTTGCCCGGATAATAATTGTGTAATGATTGTTGGGATTACTGCCCTTGCAGATTGACGTGGGCCATAGGTGTTGAATGGTCTTACAATAACTACTGGCAAATCAAAGCTTCTATAAAAAGATTCTGCAATATGGTCTGCACCTATTTTGGTTGCAGAATATGGTGATTGTCCTTGACGTGGATGTTGTTCATCAATAGGTATGTATTTAGCAGTCCCATAAACTTCTGATGTTGATGTAACTAGTATTTTTTTTACATTACTATGTCTACAAGCTTGCAAAATATTCAATGTTCCTTTAATGTTTGTATCTATATAAGTATCTGGGGAGTGATAACTAAATGGTATCCCAATTAGAGCAGCAAGGTGAAACACAACATCAGCACCATTAACGGCGTCCCTAACACCATTAGGGTCTCTAATATCTCCTGTAAAAATTTCTATTTTTTCTAATTTTTCTTTTGGAAAGGTATCAAGCCAGCCCCAACTGTTAAAAGAATTATAATATATAAAAGCTTTTACTTGAGCGTCTTCCTTAACTAATCTTTCTACAAGGTGACTCCCAATAAAGCCACATGCTCCTGTAACTAAAACTTTTTTATTTTTTAATTGCATGATAAATCTCCACCATATTTTTTAATGTGATGAAATTGTCTGGAAAGTTGGGGCTAAAAGCAGAAGTATAAAAGTTTGTTTGTAATTATTTTGCTATCGTAATATATTCTATACGGTACATAGTTTGCTTTTCTTAAAAACAAATAGTTTTCTGAGGGCGGAGCCGATGTTCAATTAATTCGAGTTTTCAATGGGTCTACTTTATCAAGCTTTGGGCCCCATGTTTTTTGTTTACCTAGTCAAATTTATTTCTCTTTATACCTTAATCCTTTAATTCTCAATTCTTTAATTATCAACTCATATGAAAAACGGCTCAAGTGAGCAGCTAAGGTTATTCAACATCATTTTCTTTGTTTTAATCTATGACTTTGAACTGCGGGAAAGTTCAGATTTTTTTGCTTCTTTGATCTTACTCAACTTGTATTGGTAACTTGAGATTTAATTATTTGGTAGGCTACAAATAAAAAAAGGAGCCGTACGGCTCCTTTTTTTATTTCTTATTAATTGGTGCCGAAGGGGAGACTCGAACTCCCACGGGGAACCCCCCACTAGACCCTGAACCTAGCGTGTCTACCAATTCCACCACTTCGGCGCGAATGTGTTTAATAAAGAATTTGTTTTTTATTGGCAAGAGTTTTTTTGGGGTCAATTTTTTTGTAAACCCAGCAATGAGTTGAAGATAAGCGTCTTTTGAGTTAGCTTTTCTTTGTTGCTATCTTCAAACAGCATACGGAGGCTAGGCTGGTATATGGTCGTTAAGAATATCAATGAGTTAAGAGACAGAATAGATGCTTCTTGTGCGACTATTGGTAATTTTGACGGTGTACACTTAGGACATCAGAAGTTAATTGCCAGAGTTCGAGATCGAGCCAGAATTTTGAATATTCCTAGTGTGGTTATTACCTTTGACCCGCATCCTTTACGAGTTCTGGTGGATAAAAAGACTCCACCGTTCATTACACTTACTGAACAGAAATTAGAGCTTATCTCAAAGCTAGGCGTCGATTATGTTTTGTGTTTAAAGTTTACTAAAGAATTGGCGGCCTTAGAGCCAGAAGATTTTGTTTATAAGTATTTAGTTCAGGGGTTAAAAGTCAAAGAATTAATTATAGGCTATGACTATGCGTTTGGAAAAGGTAGAAAAGGAAATTACGAGTTATTAAAAAAATTGGGTGAGAAATTTGGTTTTATCGTAGAGCAACTTCCTCCGGTAATGGTTGATGGAGCTGTTGTCAGTTCCACTCGGATAAGAGATTTAGTTCAAGCAGGGCAAGTGTGGGAAGCTAGAAAGTTATTAGGCCGGTTTTACCGGGTGCAAGGCAGGGTTATATCCGGGCAAAAACGTGGTGGGCCGCTGCTTGGTTTTCCTACCGCAAATATTTGTCTGAAAGATGAATTGTTTCCTAAAACAGGCGTTTATGCTGTTTGGGTGGAGGTTTTAGGTCAGATAAAGCCAGGCGTGGCTAATATTGGCTATAACCCAACTTTTGGCAACGACTACTTGTCTGTTGAGGCACATATTCTTGATTTCAAGCAAAATATTTATAATCAGGATATCAAAGTGCATTTTGTGCAAAGGCTTCGATCCGAAAAGAAGTTTTCCGGATTGGATGCGTTGAAAAAACAAATCCGGGCTGACATTGAATTGGGACGAAAAATTTTAAATACACCAGAGGCACTATTGCATTGATGAAAAAGATTTTTTTCCCACTTATTCGCTTGTGGCAAGAATCGGTCAAGGTTTACCAAATTATAACCAATGCAAGGTGGCTGATTCTAGGGGCACTGACCGGTGTCATATCCGGCATTCTTGCCATTATATTTTTTGCCGGAGTAGAGGGACTAAAGTTTTTACTGGTGCACAAGCTTGCCGGATTTAATTGACCAGCTCCGGCAGGGGAAGAAATTTTTCATGGCCACGCATCTGTCTATAGGCCCTGGTTGATCCCCATTTTTACCACTTTAGTTGGGGTTATTACCGGATATTTAGTGACTAAATTTATTCCGGAAAGTATTCATGGGGGGACAGATGGCACAGATTCCATGATCAAGGCCTTCCATAATCAGGGCGGGGTAATAAAGCCCCTTGTCGCCTTGATTAAGGGCGCAACGTCTATCCTGACTATTGGGGCCGGAGGTAGTGCTGGTCGAGAAGGCCCTATATCTCTCTTAGGTGCTGGGCTGGGTTCTTTTTTAGCAGACAAACTAAAACTGTCGCCAAAAGAAAGGCGTATTTTGCTTTTAACCGGCGCGGCCGGAGGTTTGGGAGCCATTTTCAGGGCTCCTTTAGGTGGTGCCTTAACCGCTGTGGAAGTAATTTATAAGGAAGATTTTGAGGCCGAAGCAATTTTGCCTTCGGTTATTTCCTCTGTAGTGGCCTACTCTATTTTTACTCTGGTTTTTGGCACAGAACCAATCTTTGGTATACCCAGGTTTAGCTTTTCCAATCCCCTGGAACTTCCTTTTTATGCCATACTGGCTTTATGCTGTGCTCTTTCTGGCTGGTTTTATGTGCGTTCCTTTTATTTTATAAAGTATAAGTTTTTTAGGCCGTTAATGGATAAGTGGGGCATTATCTGGACTATGGGTCTGGGTGGCCTGATTATGGGGGTTTTGGGCGTTCTTTTTCCGCAGGTTCTGTGTGGAGGCTATGGCTGGTTGGAACTCGCCATTCTTGGCAAGTTAACTCTAGCGAGCATGTTCGGAATTGTCCTTGGTAAGACCTTGGCTACATCAATCACCCTCGGTTCAGGCATGAGTGGAGGTATGTTTGCCCCGGCCCTTTTTGTTGGTGGGATGACCGGAGGAATGGTTGGCTATGCTGCAAACCAATATTTTCCAAATATTGTTACTCAGCCTGGTGGCTATGTTTTGGTGGGCATGGCTGCTTTTTTTGCCGGGGTGGCCAATGCTCCTATCGGGCCTTTGATCATGGTATGCGAGCTGACTCAAGGTTATGGCTTGCTGGCTCCTTTGATGCTTGCATCAGCCCTGTGCCTGGTTTTAAATAGAAATATTTCCCTTTATGAAAATCAGGTTGATAATAAATTTGAATCGCCTGCCCATATTGACGATGCAACGATAAATATCCTGGAGAATCTACAGGTCAAAGATTTTTATCAGCCCGGAAGGGTGACTATCCTGGAAGAAGGGACTTCGTTCAAGGCCTTAATTGATATTATTGCCAACACCAATGAGCTTTATTTTCCTGTGCGTAACCAAAAGGACGAGATAACAGGGATTTTAGCTGTGCAGGATTTAAGGAAGGTTCTTTTTGAAGATTGTTTGTATGATCTGCTGGTTGCTAAAGATGTGGCCAGGAAGGCAGTTTTTTTGGTGCCAGAGGATAATTTGTATACTGCTCTGCTTAAATTTGTCGATAGTGATCTTGGCCAGATTCCGGTTGTAGACCAAAGTGATCCCAAAAAGATTTTAGGGCTTTTGGCTAGAGAAGATGTGTTTAGGGCGTTGAGACAGAAGGCTAAAAAGTTAGGTTGTTAGTAAGTTTACTCAACTTTCTGAGTTAATTTGCGAGCGCATTTTCTTCAATGCTAACAAAGACTTGGACACATCTAAGGCTTGCTTGCTGGCT